>JAPOQA010000042.1 GCA_026710945.1 Chloroflexota bacterium | reverse complement strand
GGCCCATGCAACGTGTCACCCAATAGGCTCAACATCTTAGATTCCTCTCTTCGCTGCGCTCCGTTCGGAATGACATGTGCTATGGACGATGGCAACCAAGACCCACCACTCTTTCTCCCAATCTGTCAAAGAATTACCTGACATTTACAATTCCGAGCGTAGCGTCGAACAGGGTTCGACACTGCGCTGCGCTCCGTTGGCTGCCCTTACGTCACACATGTTGCATAGCCTAAGCCGAAATCGACTAGCTCCGGCGCATCTTGCCGGATGACTGGGAACACCCCATGGAATTCTATGTGCGGTTCGCAATATAAGACGCTACAGTGGACAGGCGGGGGACAAGCCCCCGCGCTACAGGAAAACCTCGTCTGTCCTTGATGATTCCTCTGAGAAAGGGATGCCGGGTCAGGTCATACCCCTCCGTTCATGCTTCGGCAGGCTCAGCACGAACGGAGGAAATGCGTGGATAGATGCGGTGAGCATTTTCATAGGCTAAACCTGGGTTGGGCAAGTGATTGCAGCTCTAGGCGGACAAAATCCATGTCAGAAGTTGTTTCTCTGAGCATCGAGGCCACAGACGGCGCCGCTCGTGTGGGCACGTTGACCACGCCGCACGGGTCTGTCGCCACGCCCGCATTCATGCCCGTGGCGACGCAGGCGAGCGTGAAGGCGCTCACCGGAGATGAGGTAGAAGCCCTTGGCGCGGAGATGGTGCTGGCGAATACGTACCACCTGATGCTGCGGCCGGGCGCGGACGTCATGCAACAACTCGGCGGCCTACACGACTTCATGCGCTGGCCGGGACCCATCCTCACCGACAGCGGCGGGTACCAGATCTATAGCCTGGGACACCGGGTGGACGTAACCGATGAGGCCGTTACCTTCCGCTCGCACCTCGACGGCAGTCTGCACGTGCTCAGTCCGGAGCGGGCGGTCGCCGTGCAGGAGGCCCTCGGGGCGGACATCGCCATGGTTTTAGACCACCTCACTGCCCAGCCCGCCGATCACGCTGTGGATGAAGGGGCGCTGCGCCGCACGCTACAATGGGCGGCGCGTTGCCGGGATGCCAAGCGACGGGACGACCAGGCGCTATTTGGCATCGTGCAGGGCGGCTTGCACCTGGACCTACGCGAGCGCGCTATACGAGAGTTGGAGGAGATCGACTTTCCCGGCTATGGAATCGGCGGGCTGAGCGTCGGCGAGTCGAAAGCGGACATGTACGGAATGCTTACAAGTCTGCACATGATCCTACCGGAAAGTAAGCCCCGCTACCTGATGGGAGTCGGTGCGCCGGAAGACTTGCTGGAAGCCATTGGGAACGGGGTAGACCTCTTTGACTGTGTGCTGCCCACGCGTCTGGCACGGCACGGCGCGCTCTTCGTGCCGACGGGACGCGCCAACATTCGCAAAGCAACGTACCGCACGCAGGAAGCGCCCGTAGACCCAACGTGCGACTGCCCCACATGCCAACACTACAGCGCGGCTTACCTCCATCACCTCTGCCGCAGCGGGGAGTTGCTCTACTTCCGCCTCGCCACGCTGCACAACCTACGCTTTATCTTTCGCCTCTTGGAAGTTGCGCGCACGGCTATTAGGGAGCAGCGGTTCGCTACCTTCAAGGAAGAGTTTTTTGCCCAATACACGCCTGCTTCCGAGAAAGTGCGCGTGGAACAGCGGCGCAAGTGGCAGGCACGGCAGGACGGCAAGAAGGACTAGATCACCTTCGGCGTCGTCGCCGTGCGAGGACTTCAGACCGGCCAATGCCGTCAATCAAGCCTATTCCGGTGGTTCCCAGCGCAGGTTGGGACGGCGGGCGGCGGTCGTCTCGTCAAGGCGACGTACCGGCGCGGAAACCGGGGCTTCTTTGAGTAACTCGGGAGCCGTCCGCGCTTCCTCGGCGATGGCAAGCAGTGCATCTATGAAGGCGTCGAGCGTGTCTTTGTTCTCGGTCTCCGTCGGCTCGATCATGAGGGCTTCCGGCACGATGAGCGGGAAGTAGACCGTGGAAGGATGGAAGCCATAGTCGATCATGCGTTTGGCAACGTCTAACGTGCGCACGCCCTCGGCTTTTTCCTTCAAGCCCGCAAAGACGACCTCGTGCATGCAGGTGCGGTCGTAACGGAGGGCGTAGGCGCCGCGAAGGCGTTCTTTGAGGTAATTCGCGTTCAGAACGGCGTACTCGCCGGCGCGCTTGACGCCCTCGTCGCCAAGCGTGCAGATGTAGGTATACGCGCGTACCTGATTGAGAAAGTTGCCGTAGAACGAGTGGATGCGGCCGATGGAATCGGGGCGGTTGTAGTCCCACGCGTACACGCCGTCCTCCTCCCTTACCAAAGGCACCGGCAGGTACGGTTCCAACGTTTCGTTGACGCAGATCGCGCCCGCGCCGGGTCCGCCGCCGCCGTGGGGGGTGGTAAATGTCTTATGCAAGTTAAGATGCAACACGTCCAGCCCCAGGGCGGCGGGCTGCACCGTGCCTAGGAGAGCGTTCATATTCGCGCCGTCGCAGTAGACGAGCGCGCCGACCTCGTGGGCCATGCGGCAGATTTCCACGATGTCTTGCTCAAAGAGGCCGAGCGTATTCGGCACGGTGAGCATCAGGCCGGCCACGTCCTCATCGAGCAGCGCGGCCAGTGCGTCCATATCCACAGTGCCGCGGTCGCTGGAAGGCACTTCGATGGCGGTGTAGCCGCACATGGCGGCGGTGGCCGGGTTCGTGCCGTGGGCGGAGTCCGGAATGATCATCTTGCGGCGCGGATTGCCTTGCTTGACGTGATGCGCACGCATCATCAGCACGCCGCATAGTTCGCCGTGCGCGCCCGCCGCCGGTTGCAGCGAGCAGTTGGCGTAGCCGGTTATTTTCATTAGCGCTTGGGAAAGACGGTGAATGAGGGCCAGCGCGCCCTGAATCGTGCTCTCCGGCTGGTGTGGATGCACGAATGAAAAGCCGGGCAGACCGGCGGTGGCGTCGTTCACCTTGGGGTTGTACTTCATCGTGCAGGAGCCAAGTGGGTAGAAATCGTGCTCAATACTGTAGTTTTGCTGCGAAAGGCGCGTGAAGTGCCGCACGACGTCGAGTTCCGACGCTTCCGGCAGCGCCAGCGATTCTCGCTGCCAGTGCCCGGGCACGGCCTCTTCAATATCCAGGGCCGGTACGTCGCTGTCCGGCAAAGAGTAACCATGGCGTCCGGGAGAACTGCGCTCGAAGATTAGGGGCTCTGCATTCTGCATCTTTGCATTTCCTGGTTGTGTAGAGGTCATTCAGTTTGCAGTTGTCGCGTTGTCGTTTTTAGTTGGGGATGGACTAATCTCAATGGCTAAGTGTTGAATTCACCTAAGGCCCCAATGAGGCGGTCAATGTCCTGTCGTGTATTGAGTTCCGTGACGCAGACGAGCATGTGACGGTCAAGCTCAGCGCGTAGATTGCCAAGGTCGTAGCCGCCCAACACGCCGTGCGCCAGGAGGTGCTCATTCACGTCGCTCACCGTTGCGGGGCAGTGCACCACGAATTCCTTGATGTAGGGGCCGGGGGCAGTAACGGAAAAGCCGGGCAGCGCGTCAATCTGCGCTGCGGCATAATGTGACTTCGCGAGACAGAGCTCCGCCTTCTTGCGCATGCCGGCGGGACCAAGCCAGCTCACGTTGATCGTGAATGCCAGCGCTGCCAGCGCTTCGTTGGTGCAGATGTTCGAGGTAGCTTTCTCGCGTCGGATGTGCTGCTCGCGGGCTTGGAGCGTCATTACGAAACCGCGCTTGCCGTCGATGTCTTTCGTCATGCCCGAGACCCTGCCCGGCATCTGGCGCAGGTATTTCTTGCGTGTCGCGTAAAGACCGAGGCGCGGACCGCCGAAACCGGGTGGCAGCGCCAAGCTGTGTCCCTCACCGGTGACGATGTCGGCGCCGTATTCTCCCGGCGGCGTCAGGATGCCCAGGGCTACGGGATCGGCGCTCACGACGAACATAGCGCCGTGAGCGTGCACGGTGTCCGCAATGTCCTGGCACTCGTGCACCCAGCCGAAGAAATTCGGCACCTGCACTGCGACGCAGGCGGTATCGTCATCAATGGCGGCGCTCACGGCGTCCCAATTATCACGGAAGCTGCCGTCATCGTCGATGGTGAACGCCGGCACCCGTACCAGGGACAATTCACGGCCCTCGGCGTACGTTTCCAGCACCTCCAACGTGGTTGGGTGGAACGTGTCCGGCACAACGACCTTGGAACGCTTGGTAATGCTGCAAGCCGTGAGCACCGCTTCAGCCGTGGCGGTGGCTTCGTCGTACATGCTCGCGTTGGCCACATCCATGCCCGTGAGCAGGCAGACCATGCTCTGAAACTCATACATAACCTGCAGGGTTCCCTGGGATAATTCGGGCTGGTAGGGTGTGTAGCTTGTGAGGAATTCGCCCCGCAGAATGAGGGCATTCACAATGCTGGGGATAAAGTGGTTGTAGCAGCCAGCGCCAAGGAAGCTCGGCGTTTCAAGCACGTTGCTGTTCTGCTGGCCCAGCGCGTTCAGGTGGCGAATGACCTCCGGTTCGGACATCCCCGGCGGCAAGTCAAGGTGCGGATGACGCACGTCCGTCGGAATGTCGTGAAAGAGGTCTTCACTGCCGGCTACACCAATGGCCCGCAGCATAGCCTCCCGGTCTTCGTTACTGTGTGGTACGTAGTCCATGGCACCTTCTTTTAGTCATTCGAACCATCATTCGAACTTGTCGGACTTCGATCATCCTCCCGCAGTGTCTAGCAGTCCGCAGTGTTTGTCATTCCGAGCGCAGCGAGGAATCTAGAGTTGCTATTGATCACCTTCAAACCATTCTAGCGCCAAGTCCTTCCAACGAGGATTCACGGACTCGATTAGGTCAACTTTCTTGCTTCTACGCCAACTCTTGATTTGCTTTTCTCGCGCAATTGCAGAGGCGACGTCCGAGGTTTCTTCATAGTAGGCCAACCAGGTCAAATTGTACTTCCTTGTGAAACCCGGAATGAGTTTCTGCCTATGCTCATGAATGCGACGAAAGACATCGTTGGTGACACCTACATAGAGCGTTCGGACACCGTTGGTCAGAATGTACACGTAGTAAGTCTTGTCTAGACTCTTGGCCAAGTTCTATAGATTCCTCACTCCGCTACGCTCCGTTCGGAATGACAGTGAATGGGCTCCGATCGGAATGAAAGAAAACTGCGCACGCTTGGGAACGACCGAGAGTAAAGAAACGTTACCGATTCTTAGCGCGTGCAAGCCTTGACGTTATTCACAACACAGCTCAGTGGGCGCCGGACTCGGCAAGCACTTCTTTGTAACCGTCTGCATCCAACAGCGTCTCCCAGTCCTCCTCAAGATTAGAAGGCCGGATCTTCAGCATCCAGCCTTCCTCATACGGGGAATCGTTGACTAACTCAGGGCTATCGGCGAGCTCGTCATTGATTTCCACGATCTCGCCGGCAAGGGGCGAATAGAGGTCGGAGGCCGTCTTCACCGACTCTACTACGCCAAACTCGCCCATGATGTCCACATGCGTGCCCGGCTCGGGCAACTCAACGTAAACGATGTCACCGAGTTCTCCCTGGGCGTAGTCCGTGATTCCTATCACGCAGAGGCCATCCTCCATGCGCGCCCATTCGTGCTCTTTCGTATAGCACAGTTCTTCCGGAATGTTCATATGCTTCTCCGTTGCAATACACCTCTCGCAGTTTCGCAGCCCATGTATCCCCTCTCTGCCGCCCCCATGATACCGCAGCGCTTCCGGTGGCTTCTAGCTATCTCTTGAACGTGCGCGTGTTCAGGTCCGGTGTGATCGTCAACGATAGCGTTCCGCTCGATCTGCGAGCAAGCGTGCGCGTGGCGTGTTGGCTTGCGAATGCGAAAGGCCATTCACCGCGGGCGTCGATAGAACGGCAATGCCACCACTCTGGCCGCGCGCAAGTCCGCGCGGATGCGCACGTGAACCGTAGTGCCCACCAGTGCCGACCCTGTCTCGACGTTCGCGATCGCAATCGCCTTTTGCAGTGTAGGGCTGAACGTGCCGCTGGTAACGACGCCGACATCTTCGCCATCCACAACGATGAGACATCCGTCTCGCGCGATGCCGCGATCTATGAGTTCCAGGCCGATCAACTCCCTGTCAGGACCCAATTGCCGCACTTCCATCAAAGCCTCTTTGCCGATGAATTGACGGTTCCTGAATCGCACGAACTTCTGCAGTCCTGCGTCAAAGGGATTTGTCGCGTCATCCAATTCGTGCCCGTACAGCGGTAGTCCGGCTTCCAGTCGCAGGGTATCGCGGGCGCCGAGACCAACGGGTCTGATGCCGTGTGGCGCGCCCTCAGCAAGCAGTGTACGCCAGGCTGTTTCCGCGTCGTCAGCAGGGACGAAGAGCTCGAAGCCGTCTTCGCCGGTGTAGCCGGTGCGCGTAGCGGTGATAGTCTTGCCGAGAAAGGGAACTTGCGTGCCGCGATAGTAGCGGATCGCAGCAAGGTCTGCCGCTGACCCAACCAAGTCTTGAAGTAGCGCAGTTGCTCCCGGGCCTTGTACGGCGATCAGGGCGAGCACGCTATTCTGAACCGTTATGGTGATGGTCCAATGCTGGGTTGAAATTTGGTGCTCCAACCAACCGACGATCTTGTCGGTATTGGAGGCATTTACGACCAGCCGGTAGTGCGTCGGCAACCGGTAGATTAGGACGTCATCGAGCACGCCGCCATCCGGTCGACACACGAGGCTGTAACGAATCTGGTTTTCGGCAAGGTCGGATACTTTGTTCGTCAGAATAGTATCCAGGAAGGCGCAGACGCCGTCTCCGGCGAAGTCGAGGATGCCCATATGGCTGATGTGGAACAGGCCGATCGCGCTGCGCACTGCCTGGTGCTCGGCGATGACACCCTCATACTGAACGGGCATTTCCCAGCCCGCAAAGGGCACGATGCGCGCGCTAGCCGCGACGTGGGTTGCATAGAGAGGCGTGCGCTTCAATTGCATCGCAATCCTGCAAAGAGATTCACAGAGACCATGGGTTCGGGACCACTGTATCTACGCTCATTCTACCCCCTCTCAGCACGGCTTTCAACGTGTGAGGACTGGCGCCGACACCGAATAAGTTTGCAGCCATGCGGCTAAGACTCTCGTTAGGCGTGAACCGGGGAGAAGCGCATAAAGAGTGTCGAGGCAGCGTGCTACAATGGCACGGAAGGGAATGAGAACACCGATGCCTCAATTGCTTTTCCTCGGGCTAGACCCACGCGTCGTTTGCGCTGATGCCGGTCGTGTGGATGCTCTCTTGCGGCAATGCGAAACTATTCTCGCGAGCAATCCCCGTAGCCCGGTGCTACGGCGAGTATGCGGTGAGCGGCTACGGGAAACTACCTCGGCCAGGATTCAGAGTCTGCTAGAGAGCCGGGAAGATGGGGCCTACGTCGCCATTGGGAACCCGCTGGTCGATGACGCATGCGCCCGCGAACTGCACCACCGCGCCGCTGCATTGGGTTGGGACGTGCAGGTTGTAGCTGGGCACAGCCTGCTGGAGCAGGCATATGCACATCTCGGGTTCGGCAGTGAACCGCACGTGGTGGTAAGTGGTACGGCAACGCTTGGCGCAACCGATACACCAGTACTCGTTCTGGCAGCAAATGCCACGTCCCGTTCCCTGCAGGCAATTAAGCGGCGATATCCGCTTACACACGAAGTTAGCATCCTGACTTACATTGATAAACCACAGCCGGAGGTGCGTACGCTGATCCTCGGCGAAGCCATGACACAGCAACCTGATGTGCTCTTCATTCCGCCGTTAACTCCACTCGAGAAGCTGGAGGACCCGCAGTCTCTCCGCTGGCTTATGGCGCGCTTGCGCGCCCCGGACGGCTGTCCGTGGGACCAAGAGCAGACTCTACAGACACTCAAGAAGCACCTGCTCGAAGAGACCGCTGAGGTGCTCGACGCCCTGGATGAAGAAGATTTCGGCGCGCTTCGTGAAGAGCTCGGCGACTTGCTGCTTCAGGTGTACTTTCAGGCGCAGATTGCAGAGGAACAGGGAGACTTCACTTTTGACGACGTGGTGCGGGGCATTGGTGAGAAGCTCGTGCGGCGGCACCCCCACGTGTTTGGCGGCCGCGCGGTTGGCAGTGCTGAGCAGGCCCTTGCCAACTGGGAGTCAATCAAGCAGGAAGAGCATGCGGCACAGGGCAAAGAGCGGCACTCGCTGCTGGATCGGGTACCCCGCTCGCTCTCGGGCCTGACCGCGGCACAAGCCATCGGCAAGGCAGTAGCGAAGGTCGGATTCGATTGGCCGGACCTCGAGGATGTGCTGGCCAAATTGCAGGAAGAATTGGATGAATTGGACGCCGCCGAAACCACCGAGGAGCGCTTTGAGGAATTGGGCGACGTGCTCTTTGTCATGGCGCAGGTTGCCAAGTGGCTGGAAGTGGATGCGGAAGAGGCGCTGCGGGCCTCGAACAGCAAGTTCCGGCGGCGCTTCGGCTATATGGAAGAGGTCGCCCGCAACGCGGGCGGCGAACTCAGCGACTTCTCGTTCGAGAAACTCGACTCCCTGTGGGAAGAGGCCAAGCTCGCTACGAGCAATCCTTGGGGATGTCCCCGCTAGTGACACCCTGGCAACGGCGCATCTTCCCGGTGCTTCTCGCGGCATTCACCGCTCAACTTGGGGTACCGGCGTTCTTGCCGTTCGTACCGCTCTACATGGAGGAGCTCGGCATCCACGACATTGGGGTTGCCGCGCGGTGGAGCGGCGTGCTGGTGGCGATCACGCCGCTCACCTCGTTCCTTGCGGTGCCGTACCTCGGTCAGGTCGGCGACCGTATCGGCTTGAAGCCGCTAGCCCTCATCGGCCTGGGACTCGGCGGCTTTACCATTTCCGCCTTAGCGCTGGCCACCAGCCCTTGGCACCTTCTCGTCGGACGCATGCTCTTCGGCTTTTGCGGCGTGTACTGGACGTTCTTTGCCGCCGCGATCGCCGAGCACGCGCCGCGCGAACACATGGTGCGCGCCTTTGGCTGGCTGCAGATGGTGAACTTCGGCGCGCCCATTCTCGCGCCGGCAATGGGGGGCGCTTTCGCGTTTGTGTTCGGACTGAAGGCGGTCTTCGTGCTGGCCGGAGTGATGTTTTGGATTGCGACCGTGATGGTCGCGGTCTTGTATCCGCGAGGGGAAGGGCTCAAGCCGCAACGCCCGCAGACGAGCGCTGGCTCGCCTTGGCAGATGATCTTCTCCCAGCCGCAGATGGGGATGCTTTCGGTCTTGTTGCTGGTCTCGTTCTACGCCGAGGGCAGTACGCTGCCAATCATACCGCTCTACATGCAGCACCTTGGCGTCGCGCCCGATAGGGTAGCAGCCACCGTTGGGCTGATCACCGCCCTGAGTGCGGCAACGTACGTGCTGGCAAATGCGTTCGTGGGTCGGGTGGTCCCCACGCGGCTGGCGCACATCGCAGTGCTGCCGGGCCTCATTTGTGGCGCCGTCGTGTGCGTGCCTCTCTTCTTTGCCAGCCAACTCTGGCACCTGTTGGTCTTCCGCCCGCTGCTCTCGCTCTTCACCGGCACCGTTCCGGCTTTGGTATATACGGCTGCGGAGCCATTCGTGCCGCCGGAGCGCCGGGGCGCGGGCTTTGGGTTGCTGACCAGTGTAGGCTTGGGCGGCACCGCCGTCGGACGAGTCGCGAGCGGCATGGTGGCCTCGCTTTCGCTGTCAGGAGTTTTCTTGGTTGACGGAATACTCCTTTTGGGTGGCTTTGGCTTGTATTCCGCATTTCGCCGCCGCTTTCCTTACCCTGACATGCATGGTGAGCGGTGAGATAGAAAGCTGTATAGGGTTTGATACGGGAATGGAAATCACGCTAGCATTGACTCGAAAGGCAGTCGCGAACTCAGCCGTCATTCCGGCGGAAGCCGGAATCCAGCACTCATGCCTGCTAGGAGACTCCAAAGTGCGAGTGTGGGGGCCCCTTGTAGTGTTAGTGCGTAGTGGGAAAAGAGTGTTGAGCGACATTTGAGCGCTTGGATATGCGGGTACTTGCTCTTGCGCGATCTGGCGGGAGACAAGCCCCCGCGCTACGGTACGTTGACGAGAACAAAGTGTACATTGGCATGAGAGAGTTTGACGAAATCACATTCATAGGATTTTGGACAACCAGTGTTATCAGAGTCAGCCGCTGAGGAGCATAGGTGAAAGTCTTTGTTACGGGAGGCGCAGGGTACATTGGCAGCGTCGTCACCGAGTTGTTGCTGGATAACGGTCATGATGTCACCGTTTTCGATAGCTTAGAGACCGGCCATCGCGCAGCGGTTGATCGGCGGGCGGAGCTCGTCTGCGGTGATACCGGGGACGCTGCGATATTGCGCGATGTCATGCTCGCTGCGGCACCAGATGTCGTCGTGCACATGGCGGCCTACATCCAGATGGGCGAATCGATGCACGACCCCGGCAAGTACTTCCGCAATAATGCTGCCAACACCCTGCATGTCCTGGATGCCATGGTTGCGGCAAAGGCTTCCCACATCGTGTTCTCGTCAACCGCCGGCGTCTACGGCACGCCGGAATCACTGCCGATAGAAGAGGACCATCCGATTGACCCGCTTAATCCTTACAGTGAGAGCAAGCGCCAGGTGGAGAGCATCATCCAGTGGTACGCGCAGGCGTACGGGATAACGGGCACTGTGTTCCGTTTTTTTAATGCGGCGGGCGCTACCGCCAGGTGCGGAGAAGACCATCGACCGGAAAGCCATCTCATCCCCATCGTGCTTCAGGTGGCGCAGGGAGCGCGGGCGCATCTGGATCTCTTTGGCACCGACTACGCGACCCACGACGGTACGGCGAGCCGCGACTACATTCACGTGCGCGATTTGGCGCAGGCGCATTTGCTGGCAATCGAGAAGATGGATTCCGTGCCCCGGCACGAAGCGAGCTTGCGCGGGAATGTCCGAGATGGGACTGAGAATGACAAGGAAAAGCTTGGTGTCGATGGGCAAGAAATCGGGAATGAAATTGGTACGACCAAGATTGATGGAGAGGGTGGCAGGAACGGTGGAGTTGGTGTGACGGTTTACAATATTGGCAGCGAACAGGGCGCGACCAATCTGGAAGTCATCGAGACTGCGCGGCGCATCACCGGTCGACCCATTCCCGTGCGGGAGTGTCCCCGCCGCGCCGGCGACGCTGCGGCATCGTTGGCAAGCGCAGCCAAAATTCGCCGCGAACTCGGCTGGGAACCGATTTACTCGGATCTGGAGACGATCATCAGCAGTGCGTGGGACTGGCTGCAGCGGCATCCACGCGGCTACGGCTCTGCCCCCTCTACTCTGGAAGAAGGCTAGAGCCTGCCCCGTATGTGATACGGCGGTGAGGGTCGGCTTCCTCACGGGGAGAGTCTGGGGCTGAAGACTGAAGATGGATTCCCGCGTGCGCGGGAATGACGGATTGGCTGCGGTCTATTCTCATCGCAATGACGGGACTGTATCAGGAGAAACGCTTCGTGCGAGTCGATTTGCATACTCATACTGAATATTCGTCGGACTCAGAACTCGCGTTGGAAGACGCCGTCGCAGGCTGGCAGCGCGAGGGTATCGACTGCGTGGCGGTTACGGACCACAACACCATCGCCGGTGCACTCGCTCTGCGGGAATGGGCGCCGCTGCGGGTGATTGTGGGCAGCGAGGTGAGGACGTGCGAAGGCGAGATCATCGGCCTCTTCCTTCACGAGGAAATCGCGCGCGGTCTCACGCCGGAGGAGACCATCCGGCACATTCGCGACCAGCAGGGTCTGGTGATGATCCCGCATCCATTTGACCGCTTTCGCCGGTCGCGCCTCTCAGAAGAGGCGCTGCTGAGAATCCTGCCACAAGTGGACATAATTGAAGTGTTCAATGCGCGCACGGCTTTCGAGCGTGACAACCGGCGCGCGGACCTGCTAGCCGCAGAGCAAGGCCTCGTCCCGGTGGTCGGGAGCGATTCCCACACAGCCCACGAGCTGGGGCGCTCTTACGTCGAGATGGCGGACTTCGATTCGCCGCAGACGTTTCTCGATTCCCTGCGGTCAGGCCGCCTCATTAAACGGCAGAGTTCCTGGTTCGTCCACGCCTTCACCCGCTGGGCGAAACTGCGCTCGCGGCTGCGTTAATCTGGAACGCTCTGGGTCGTCAGGGCAACGCCTCCGAATTGCGTAGCAGCTTCCCGCTACGGGGACTCCCCTTCAGCCAGTTCATTCTCCGGAATCACGTTGATAGTTAACTGGCCTGCCAAGAGGTCAACTACGTCGATTTCGTAGGTAAAGCGCTTAGCACCATAGTTCAGCGTTTGCCCGGTCACCTTGCGGCCGTCTGCCGTGAGCTTGACCACCGCATAGCCTAAGCGCGTCGTGACAATCACGTAGTCGCTGCGCGCCCCGGCGGCGATGTCGCCAAGAGGCTGGTCGGCGACACTCACTTCGGTAAAGTCGAACTGAGATATATTGTTGATGCGGACTTCGATCTCGCTGACGCTTCCCGGCCCACAAGCAGAGAGCCCTCCCAGAATCCAAACGCCAAGTAGTGCTAGACTTGCCATGCGTAGGGCGCGTCTCGCCGCACTATGGCCCAGCCCCCCACTCATACTTGCAACTCCTCGAGTTCTGCGCACGTGTATACCGATCATGGACCTACTGGTCCACTACGCTGCCGTCTACGTGCAGGCGGGCGCCCGTTGGACGCGGCACGGGCGGGTGCTTTGCAGCGGCATCGGGCATCAGTTCGATGCCAATGCCCGGCGCATCCGGGATGATGAGAAAGCCCTGCTCGCACCGGGCGGCCGTCTGCACGATGTCGCTCTTCGGCGGCCGGTCTTCGCCAATGGGGTACTCCTGGATGGCGAAGTTGGGAATGCAAGCGGCGACCTGCAAGCAGGCGGCGGTGCTCACCGGCGACAGCGGGTTGTGGGGCACCACGCCGACGTAATGCGCTTCCGCCAGCGCCGCAATCTTCTTGGTGCCTGATATGCCGCCGACCAGGCAGACGTCCGGCCGCACGTACTGCACGGCTCCCCGCGTGAGCAGCATCTGAAATTCGTGGAGCGTGTGCAGCCGCTCGCCGGTGGCAATGGGGATGCCGATCTTGTCCGCAATCTGCGCCATAGCGTCGAAGCTGTCGGGCAGCGTGGGGTCTTCGTAGAAGTAGGGGTGATATTGCTCGATGCTGCGCGCTAGCACCACTGCTTCGGCGGGCGTCAATTGCCGGTGGATTTCGATGCAGAGGTCAACGTCCGTGCCCACCGCCTCGCGGTACTGGCGTACGTGATCGGCGGCTTCGCCAATGCGGGCGGCATGGGTCTTGAAGAAGGGCACGTCGCGACCCTCATCGAGCAAGGGATTCAGATGGCCGACGGCGGTGAAGCCCTTTTCGCGAGCCTCGACGCAGCCCTGCACTTGCTCTGCGATGGTGCGGCCGTAGACGTGATAGTAGACTCGTGCCTTGTCGCGGCACTTGCCTCCCAGCAGATCGTAGACCGGCACGCCGAGTGCCTTGCCCTTGATGTCCCAGAGCGCAATATCAATTGCGGAAAGCGCGCCCATGATCGCCGAACCCCGGAAGTGGGCGGTGCGATACATCACGTTCCAGTGGTGCTCGATGCGGCCGGGATCTTCACCCACGAGGTAATGCGCGAACTTTTCCAAGGCGGCTTGTGAGGCTTCCAGGTGGCCCCATGTGCCGGACTCCCCTAGCCCCGTGATGCCGGCGTCAGTCTCGATCTGGACAAAGAGATAGCGGTCTATAGGTAACGCGTTGACGGCAGTAATCTTCATGATGATGGTGATCCTTGTCCTGAATTGGGGTAGTGGGTAATGTCTTGAAGTGTTGAACAATCTTGGCGCATGCCGCATCCGTTCGCACTGAGCTTGTCGCTGTGTAAACTGATGCATTGGCAGCCACTTGTATGGTATCCCCTTTGGGCAGGTTTAACCAGGGGTGCTACCAAAAAGCTTGTGCACACTATTGGTCACGATAGGCTCGCTCCCAGCCGGGGTTCGCGCCTGGTGTGCAGAATGCGTTATCTTCTCAATAGATTCGTGAAACAGGAGCCGGGGCCAGCCGGATTTCCCCGGGTGTTTTGGGCGTACTGTTGGCACCCTAGAAAGCGTATCTGTTTGCACTTCGACAGGCTCAGTGCGAACGGATATGGATGGATGAACGGATTCGCTCAGGCAAACGGATACGAGCGGGTGTACGGATACGAGCGGATGAACGAATGTGCACGGGCTAATAGTTGAGGTCTGTTGATAAGATACGGCTAGGGGAAGGGTGTGCGCAGAGAAAGCCATACTCGACCCAGTGAAGAAAGGGAGCATCGCATGAACACCGGAGACCTCTTGGCTGAGTTGCTGATCGCCCACGGCGTGGAATTCGTCTTTGGCGCCATCGGAGGTCAAGGCTATCCGCTCAATGATGCGCTGCACCGCCGCAGGGGCAGGGCGCGGCACATTGCCGTGCGCGACGAGCGCTCCAGCGCCTATGCGGCTGACGGCTATGCGCGCGTGAGCGGCAAAGTGGGTGTCTGCGACGCTGCCTTTGGCGTGGGCGTGCTCAAGCTGCCGTCCGGCATGGCTGAGGCCTATAACTCCTCGATTCCCCTACTGGGGATTCTGAGCAATGCGCCGCGCGATTGGATGGTGTGGAATGAGCGCGGCTGCACGGCGCAGGGCGTGGAGCAGGTCTCTCCCTTCACGCCGATCACGAAAGGTGCTTGTCGCGTAGCCACTCAGGAATCGTTGCCCGATACGGTACGCTACAGTTTCCAACTCGCCTCTGCAGGCAGACCGGGACCGGTAGTGTTCGATATTCCGGCGGACGTATTCAAAGAGGATTGGGATGAAAGCGCGGCGGACATGGTTAGCAGTCCACGCGCCGGCAGCTTTCCCGCGTGGCGCGCGCATCCTGATCCGGCGGACGTAGCTGACGCGGCGCGTGTGCTCGAGAGCGCTGAACGCCCCGTGCTGGTAGCAGGCGGCGGTGTGGCGATATCCCAAGCGTGGGAAGCCCTGCGCACTCTTGCCGAGCGTCTTCATATGCCGGTTGCGACAACGATCTCCGGCAAGGGTGTCTTTCCTGACGAGCATCCACTCGCCATTGGCGTCATGGGAGGGCAGTACGGCTCAGAGGCTGCTAACCACGTGGTCGCTGCCGCCGACGTGGTCGTTCTCGTGGGTATGAAGTCATCTCAGCAGGTGACGTCGGCGTGGACACAGCCCGCGCGGACGCAACACATCGTGCACGTAGACATCGACCCGGCTGAAATTGGAAAGATCTATCAGGTCGAAGCGGGCATGGTGGCCGATGCCCGCGCCGGTCTGGAAGCGCTGGCGATTGCATGCGCAGACGTGCAGCCGGAGCGAAGCGCATGGCTCGCCCAGGTGGCTGGATTTAAGGCGCAATGGCAGAGCGAAATTGGTGCGGAAATGAACGATACGGCGACGCCGATTCGACCCCAGCACCTCATGGCACAGATTCAGGAGCGGCTCAAGCCGGAGGATATCGTGGTCTCCGATGCCAGTTTTTCCGTGGGGTGGGTCGGCTCGTATCTGCGCACGCTTCGCGGTGGGCAGCGCTTCTTGTTCCCGCGCGGTCTGGCGACGATGGGGTTCGGCGTACCGGCAGCGATTGGCGCGCGTTTTGCGCAGCCGGAGGGCAAGGTGGTGGTTGTGGTCGGCGACGGCAGCGTCACCTATGCTATCGGCGAGTTGGCCGTGCTTGCCAAATACGGGCTGGACATAACCGTGGTGGTGTTGAACAACAGCTGCCTCGGCTACAGCAAGATCTCGGAAATGCTGAACTACAGCGGCGACTATGAAGAAGTAGATTTCCCGGATACCGAATATGCCCTGATTGCACGGGGCTTTGGTTGTGAGGGCTTGAGTGTGAGAGACCCAGCAGAGCTTGTGCCGGCATTGGAAGCGGCGTTTTCGGCTAATGGTCCGGTGCTGCTGGACGTGCGTGTCGATCCTTGGCAGACGCCTGAGCTCGATCTGCGCCGGCGTTTGGCGGCAATAAAATAAGGTTAGGTTAGTGGAGTCTGCGCATGGGGTCGTGATGACGAAAACTGTCAAGAAGGTAGTTGCGTACATCACACGGGGAGACGAACTCTTGGTTTTCACGCACCGTGACTTTCCTGAGGCCGGTGTGCAAGTGCCGGCCGGGACCGTGGAAGAAGGCGAGACACTCGATGTGGCGGTGCTCCGTGAAGTGCATGAGGAAACCGGCCTATCCCGGACGGCGTTTCGTATAGCCACATACTTGGGACGCCGGATTTGGCAAGCAGAACCCAAAAGCCATGACCGTTATTTCTTTCATCTCTTGCTCACCACAGATGCTCCGGAGTCGTGGCTTCACAACGAGCTATACGCAGGCACCGGCGAAACAATCACGTTCTGTTTCTCGTGGGTTAGACTGGACGACCCGAATGTGTGCCTCGCCGGCGAGCAAGGCGCGCTGCTCTGGAAACTCCCTTGCTGATTACAAGCATGGCTGATTGCCTGGTCATTGTGTACTGTACGAATCGGCATTTCAACTGACCACCTTGCTCGCGGTGGTGTTCTCCTAAGGCGCCAAGAAGCGGGGGACAAGCCCCCGCGCTACGGCTTGTAACGAGGCTTAATCTTGCACCGGCAAGAGGTCGCTACCGTCTTCCGACCGGGAGGGATGAGCACCCGTCGGGACCTGCCTGCAAAGCGATGAGAATGCGACTGACACCTAATGGAGAGGAAACGAGGATGCGGTTACAAGATAAAGTTGCTATCGTCACCGGTGCCGCGGCCGGCCTGGGAGCGGCCTATGCCCACGCCATCGCGCGCGAGGGCGGCCGCGTGGTTGTCGTCGACGTGGCAGATTGCGAAGGCACGGCACGGGCGATCCGAGCGCGGGGCCACCAGGCCTTGGCAGTGCACACAGACCTGACAGTTGAGCGAGCCGTGCAACAGATGGTGGAACAGGTGGTGGCGGAGTACGGTCGGATCGACATCCTCGTCAACAACGCGGGCGGAGCGGGACAGCGCCCCGCGTCCGCAGATATAGACAAGATCGATCGCGAGCACTGGGACGAGATCATGGCAATCAACCTCACCGCCACCATGCTCTGCATGAAGCACGTTACGCCGCACATGCAACGCCAACGAAGCGGCAAAATCGTGAACGTCTCCTCCCGCGCCGCCCGCGGCACGGCGTGGTTCGGGCAGGTTACGCCGGAATACATCTGCGCCAAGATTGGCGTCATCGGGCTGACGCGCCAGGTCGCCAAGGACCTCGGGCCTTTCGGCATCAACGTGAATTGTCTCGTGCCGAGCTTTACCGTGAGCGGCCCGGCGCTGCAGGCCGCCTGGGACAACATGACGGACGAAGAGCAGTCGCGCATGATCGAGGCCACACCGCTACGACGTTTGCCTGATCCGGAAGAGTTAGCCAGCGTGGTGGTCTTTCTCGTGAGCGATGAATCCAGCTACGTCACCGGCGCTTGTTTGGACGTCAATGGCGGGTCGCTCATGACGTAGACCGCTCGGAGGCGATCCTCGGCAGCAGGACAGGTGTGTTGAGCATGTGTTGTACGGGCACCCAGACGCAAACATCACGCCCGTGAGAACGGGATGACGCAGCGGTCACTCACGTGCTGGCCGGGCATGAGCGTGAGTCCCGAGAGTAGGGACCGCTGAGCGCCTAGCCCCGATGGCGTGCCCTGCTCAATGTACGCGCCCCCCCCCCCCCATACGCACGCCGTAGCGCGGGGGCTTGTCCCCCGCTCTTTGCAGGATATGCGTCCCGAGTGCGACACGAGGTCGACGGTAGGTCTGGGCGACGGTGGCGGACGCAGGTTGCGATCCTGCGCTACCGGGCAAGCGGATTGCTCCCCGCCCTATTCACTGGGGCGATCGAGGCGGTGGCATTGGGGCTTGTCCCCCGCTTTTTGCAGGATATTCGTCGCGAGCGCGACACGAGGTAGGCGGTAGGTCTGGGCGACGGCGGCGGACGCAGGTTGCAAACCTGCGCTACCGGGCGAGCTGATTACGCCCCGCGCTATTCACTGTGGCGTTCGAGGCGGCAGCATTGGGGCTTGTCCCCCGCTTCTTGCCGGAGTCCCGCCCCGAGCGCGACACGAGGTAGGCCATGTCTCCGGGGGCGACACCCGGACGCAGGTTGCAAACCTGCGCTACCGGGCAAGCTGACGCTGATGATGCCGCGTTATTCACTGCAGCGGTCAAGGGGGCAGAGTGGTGTGGTATAAGTAGGAGGTGCGATGAACAGCGTGATTGTTTGTGAATCTAACGCAACGCTTTGATGGCTACCAACACTTTGCACGGGCCGAAACGATGTCAGTCGCTTTCGTAGAACAACAGCAAGAAGCACCCGCACAGAGAGAAGAGGGCGCGCCCCGCTGTGCTGTGCTTACGCTTGGTTGCAAGGTGAACCAGGCGGAATCGGAGGAGATACGCGAGCGATTCGTGCAAGCCGGCTTCAACCCAGTGGCATTTGGCGAACCGGCTGAAGTAAACGTGGTGAATACCTGCACGGTGACCCACGTGGCCGACCGCAAGTCGCGCCAGATGATCCGCCGTGCCCAGAGTGCCAGCCCACACGGCGTTTTGGTGGTCACGGGATGTTATGCGGCGGTTTCCCCCGAAGAAGCGGCGAGCGTGGCGCCGGACGCTTTCGTGATCCAGCGAGACCGGCAGGAAGAGTTGGTCGACATTGTCACTGGGGCACTACGGGAGCGCGGAGTTTCAGTGCCCGAGCCGCTCTCACCGGAAGAACTGGCCTATGCGGCTCTGTTGCAGCCAAGAACAAATCGGACCCGCAGCCGGGTATTCGTCAAAGTCCAGGACGGCTGCTGGCACGCCTGCGCGTACTGCATTGTGCCGCGAGCGCGCGGCCGCTCGGTGTCGCGGCCCGCATCTGAGATTGTCCGGCGTGTACAAGACCTCCATGCGCAAGGCGTAGCGGAAGCGGTGCTCACAGGTGTATGTATTGGCGACTATGAGGACCCCGCATCTGGATGCAGCTTGACGACTCTCATCCATCGCCTGCTCGCTGAGACAGAAATCCCACGAATCCGTATCAGTTCGATCAATCCGATGCACTTCGATTTCAGTTTCTTGGATCTGTTCGCGCATCCCCGCGTCTGCCGGCATATGCACCTCCCGCTCCAAAGTGGCAGTCCGGCTGTTTTGAAACGCATGAATCGGCGTCACACGCTGGACGAGTATCGGGAAATCGTGCGGCGCGCGCGCGAGGTTTGCCCTGAGCTTGCACTTACGACCGATGTGCTCGTGGGCTTTCCCGGCGAAACGGAGGAGCTATTTGGCGAAACTGCTGCGTTTGTCGAGGAGATGGGATATGCCGATTTGCACGTCTTCCCCTATTCGGTGCGGCCTCGTACCAGCGCGGCGCACTTTGACGGGCATGTGCCGTTCGGTACGCGCAAGCGGCGGGTGCAAACACTCCTGGCAAAGGTACCTGCACTGCGCCAGGCGTATGCTGCGCGCTTCCTCGGCACTGCGCTGGACGTTGTGTGGGAGGAAGAATCCGAAGGACTCTGGCGCGGATGCGCCGATAACTACCTGCGCGTGTACGTCAAGAGTGATACGATTGCTGCAGGCACATTGAGTACAGTGCGGCTCTTGAAACCACACATGGACGGTGTGCTCGGAGAAATGGCGGCCGGGACGTAGTTTAGGACACCGGATTGGTCCTTCGTCGCATTCGATTCCGTCCCAATACATGGAGAGAAAGGGACCTCAACGAAAACAGGCTGCACGTTTGCAGACTGAGACCGAAGTGCCTTGAGGAATCCCGGCGGGTAGGCCTACCTGGCAGGCGCGTGTGTCGATCGCAGCAAAGCGAGGTGACAGATGGACTGCATTTTCTGTGGCATTGTAGATCGGAGCTTGCCGACGGAGCTCATATACGAAGGTGAGCAGATCGTGGCGTTTCGCGACATCACGCCGCAAGCGCCAACGCACGTGCTCATTGTGCCGCGTGAGCATGTTGAATCGGTTGCCGATCTCAATGAAACGCACACGGCGGTGCTTGGTGAGATGTTCCTCGCTGCGAATGCCATCGCGCGGCAGGAGGGAATCGGCGAATCCGGCTACCGGCTTGTGTTCAACTGCGGTCGCGCGGCAGGGCAGTCCGTGGACCACCTTCACCTACATCTCTTGGGCGGCCGCAAGCTCGGCTGGCCGCCGGGTTGAGACGCGAGACGATTCATTGGCGCGCGCAAGACCATTTGCAGGTGCATGGCGCGACATGTCCCCGCCGCGGCGCTCTCGCTTTGACCGGCCCTAAGGGCTTCACTATCATTGAAAACAGTCTAAGAGACAGGAGTAGAGCGGCGCATGCGCACAGTCTATGACGACGTCGTTATGCGGTTAGAGCAAGCGGAGTGCCTGGCTGTTGCCACCGTAATACAAACACGCGGCTCCACGCCGCAGAAGGTGGGCGCCAAGCTCCTGGTGCAAGAGGACGGCCGCACGCAGGGCACCATCGGGGGTGGCTGCGTTGAGGCGGAAGTATGGAAAGAAGCTACGGCGGCGCTACGAGAGAGAGCTTCACGGGTTGTAGAGGTAGACTTGAATGACGACGTCATGGGTGATGTCTGCGGCGGGACTCTCACGGTGTTTATTGACGTGTGGCAGCCGGAGACTACGTCTGTGGACGGTGCGCACGGCAGTGGGGAGTAGCCGGTCTCACAACCGGTAGCCGTCCTCCTATGCCAGTGAATGCCTGATTCCGGTCACTTGGGCCGATTCCATGTGAAAACCGGCGAGTTGTCGCAATTCACATGCGATTGTTCACTGTGTATTTCATGTTCCCGGCTTAGGCTGCCAAGAAGAAACTCCAATTATGGCGAGATATCCCATGCATGTACAGCGAGTGCGCCGATGCTAACCCTGGCACGGCATGTGGCCGAGATACTCAGGCGCCGCGAATCGGCGGTTATGGTCACCCTGGTGAATGCGCGAGGCGTTGGCCCTGGCATGGCGCCGGGCGCAAAGCTCCTCGTCACTGCAGACGAGCGGGCTCACGGCACATTGGGTTCCGCAATGCTAGACAGAGTTGCGCGCGAACAGGCCGTGAACGTAGTCGAGGAGGGCGTGCCACGGCTCGAACACTACATGCCGGATGGAACGCCGGCGCCACGTCGCAGCCGCACTTTTGTGCAATTACTATTCGAACCCCTCTTACCACCTGACCGGCTCCTTGTGATTGGCGCCGGTCACATTGCCGTTCCGCTGCATGAAATCGGCAAGATCTTGGGCTTTGAAGTCATGGTAGTGGACGACCGCGCGGACTTTGCCACGAGTGAACGCTTTCCCCATGCCGACGAGGTATTCTGTATTCCGTTCAATACAATGACGTCGCATGTGGCAATTGACCGATCGACCTATCTGGTGCTCGTGACCCGTGCGCATGAGCACGACGAAGAAGTGCTCAGTCAGGTTGTCGATTCGCCGGCGCCCTACATTGGCATGATTGGGAGCAGGCGGCGCGTAATCACCGTCTATCGGCGGCTACTCGAGGAAGGCGTGACGTCCGAACAATTGGCGCGTGTCTATGCGCCGGTTGGGCTCGATATCAACGCGCGGACGCCGCAGGAAATCGCCGTGGCCGTCATGGCGGAGATTGTTAGCGTTAAACGGCACGGCAAGGGCAATCACGCGGCGCTGCGTGAACTGCCGCGCTCGCTCCGGACCGTGACGGCTGCGGCGCAGCCACCCGTGTCTCTACCGGAGTCCCAACTTTAGACGGATGAAGGGATGCAGAATCTTACGCAAAATGATACTCTATGGTGCAACAGACGTACTGGACATAGGCGTGCCTGCCGTGGTGGTATGGCGTGCAGTGGATGCGGCAGAATTTAAAGAGACGTGGAGGGTTTCATGAGAATAGCGGCAAGCATTTTGCTTGTATTGGTGTTAATTGGCTTGAGCGCGTGCCGCATCGGCCCGACGGCGTCAGACAGGCCGTTGGATGAGCAAGCGATGTTGGGCGAACTTCAGGTCGAAGAGTTGGAACCATACGATGTCGTCGTTACCATCGATGCTGAGGGCGTATCACCATCTGCAATTGCCGTGCCGCGCGGGCCGGTACACCTTGTGATTGAGAATAAGGCGCAACAGTCACGGACATTCACGATCAGTGGGGAAGAGATGGAAGAACAGACTGCTTCAATCTCCGCGGGGCAAAATTACACGATGGAACTGATTCTGCCGCCGGGGATATATGAGTTCACGGTGACCGGCGGCAGCGGCGGAACTCTGCGTGGCGTGATTACGGCAAATATTCCCAACTCCATCTAGACTGTTTGAGCTAGGTAGGATTCCTCTTGGTATAGCCGACTACAGAAGAGCGATGCGAAGGAGCAGGAATGAAGAGGGGCGGGCATGTTCATGCCCGCCCCTCTTCACTCTAATATTGCTTCAGTCTTTGCGTTCGTAGCCCGGCATGAAGCCTTCGAACATGTCGCGCTTTTGTGTCCACACGCGATCCCCCCAGCCGTCCACTTGCGTACCCCACTCCCAAGCCGGCAGGTCGTCGGCGCGGTCGGCGGTGGGCGCGATGCCTTCCAGAAAGTCGCGTGGCAGCGCACCTTGGCACTGCGCAGGCGGTTCGAAGCCGAGCAGATGGCTCACGAGCGGCACGACGCTTGTGAGATGTACGTAGCCCAGTCGGTCGACCGGACGCTGATAGCCGCTTTTCAGGCCGGGCCCATGCGCCAGCAAGAATGCCAAATTGGAGGAGAGCGCCGTGCGGGCGGTGGGCAGGTACGGCCCGTGGTGCGCGCCGTATTCTGCGGGCTTGAAGACGTAGGGGTCTTGCCCCTCCGCTTCACCGCCGGGGTAGCCGCTCACAAAGCCGTCCTCCATGGCATAGACTATGTCGCCGCACTGGTCCCCCCAACAGCCAAAGAGCGCAGCATGATACTTGGGGAGCGCTACCGCTACCGGGCATTGTCCGGTCTCTGCATCCACCCACGAGCGCAGCAGCGTGATGACTTCGCGTTGAATGCGCAGGTACTCATCCGACCCTTCCGCCGCATTGATGAAGAGTTCGTAGTTGCGCACGGGTGTGATGAATACCTTGGTTCGCGCCATGTCGATCTTGGCAAAGTCTTCATTGGGGTCGAAGTGCGCCACCGGCTCTTTGTAGGCCAGGTAGCCGTTATCGTGGAGCAGGCGCGGTATGTCGGTAGCCCGGAATTGGGGAATGGCAGCGTGGTCGGAAACCACCATTACGGCGACTTCATCGGAGACGGCAGTGTCTTCCGGTGCACTTTCCAAGAGCGTGCCAAAGAGGCGGTCGGCTACTTTGTATGACTCGCGGTAGGCACGCCAGCCTTCCGCGGCGTTTTCTTCCCGGTAGCCGGGACAGGCAGGATCGACGAGCGGCAGGAAGATGTGGTTGATGTAATCGAAGATGTGGATGTGGGTGTAGAGCAGCGCGTAGTCTTGCTCCTCAAGCAGGTACTTGCCCACGCGTGCGATCCATTGGCACTGGTACTCAATCTCTTCGATGCAGGTGTCCAGATCGGCAATACCCCAGACGTACGGAAAAACCGAGGCGTGTTCCAGATACGGGCCAAAGCGCTCGACCAGTTCGGCGCTCAAGTCAGCCGGCTCGCAGAAGTCGTCTACATGCATGACCTGGGAACGGTAGAGCAGAAGACGACTTGCGTCCGGTGCAATTTCGATGGCTTTGCAGCGAAAGGCCGCCGGCTGTTCTGTGCCCTCGACTATGAAGGAGCGATAGATCCAGTCACTCCATGCGCCGGCACGGGTGCGTCCGAGTTCTGTTTGGCAGTTGCGTTCTGCGCAGATAGCGATCGTGTCGTAACCTGCGCCATGCGTGTCGAGGACGAGACCCCAGAGGGTCTGATTCTCACCGTCGCGCTTCGTGATGATTTCAATTGGGAATTCCAATGGCGCCTTGCCCCCTGCTGCCTGCTCCGGCAGGTTAGCCCAGGTGCCGTCTTCCAATGAGGGCTGAGTGGCCGTATCCAGCAGTGAAGCTTGGACGCTCCCGGCAGTATCTGTCGCTGCACGTGCCGGTTGCAAGCTGATACGCGTGCTATTGGTGACGCTTTTCAGATTTGTGTACCCCCAAGCGGGCGTGACTTCAAACGGCGTGGTGCCGTAGCTGGGATGGCCGAAGCCGTCGATGACGTGGGCGAGAGGCGCTTGGCTGGGCGACGCCGCCGGATAGTGAATCGCGACGCTCTTGAGGTCGGCTTTGGCGGCCGCTTCGAAGACGTTCTCGGCTGCTACCGCCGAGCGCACGAAGGCGGAAAGCGTCTGCTCCTCATGTCGTGGCGTGGGAAGATTGAGGAACCAACGCGACACACTGTGCGTGCCGGTGTGCGCGCCTGTGGCAAGGGTCGTCCAATTGGTGGGCGTCCATACCGGCATGGATGGGTAGGCCTCACCGACAATGCCGGCATCCGCCAGCTTCTTGAGGTTCGGCAGCAATCCCTCAGCGGCGAATCGCTCGTACATGGGCAGCATCATGCCGTCCAGGCCAATGACGTAGACGCGCTTCGTTTGCTCCGTCATCGAGTTTCACTCCTTCTATGGCAGGTTCTCTGATTGGTCCTAGTTTTGTCTGCAGCGTAGATTACTAAGGGTTTCCCATTTGGAGAGTAGCACAAGCAAAGCATCCCTATTGCACCGCTCGCGGGCGCTCGGCACTGGCGGCAACTATCGGGAGAGCCTTGCCCTTATGAAGACAGACTCACTTCGAGCAGCACCCAGTCGCCGGATTCTCTGCGGTTGCGCAGGTCAAACCCTACCGCGTCGAAGGCTGCGATCACATCATTAGCCTTCTGGTCAATGATGCCACTGGCGAGAAGGCGCCCGTGCGGTGCAACTACAGCATGCAGCGCCGGAGCCAACGAGATGAGCGTTTGCGCGGTAATGTTGGCGAGCACAATGTCATAGACGGGCGAAGTACCGGAAATCGGAAGGGTTCCTTCTATCACAGTGATGGCGCCGGCGAGACCCGCCTGTGCCACGTTATCGCGGGCGGCGGCCACGGCGACGGAGTCCGTATCGAGCGCCTCAACGGCCGCCGCGCCGAGCATGGCAGCGGCGATGGCCAAGATGCTTGAGCCTGTGCCCACGTCGAGGACTCTCTTCCCTGCTACCGGCAGCTGTTCCAGCGCTTCCAGACAGAGCTGGGTGGTGGGATGCGTGCCGGTGCCAAAGGCCATGCCGGGATCGAGTGCAATCACTATTTCACCCGGCTGAGGATCGTAGTCTTGCCAGCGCGGCTTCACGACCAGGCGCTCGCCGACGTGGAGCACGGTATAGAACTGCTTCCAAGCATTGGCCCAGTCTTCTTCCGCAACCCATTGCGTCTCCAGTCTTCCGACCAAATCGCCGTGGAAAGCATGCAAATGCCAGAGGTCTCTTTCCAGTCCGTCGCGCCGGGAAGGCAGGGCAACGGTATCAGGGAGATAGCTCGTTAGAGTCAGCCAGGCTCCGACCGGACGCGGATCGTGGTCGACGGTCTCTTGCTCGTGCTCTTGAAAGATGGCAACGCCGCCCTCGCCCCACTTGTGCAGCAGCGCCGCCACGGTCTCTGCCGCCTCCTGATGCGCCCGCACGGAGAGTTCCAGCCAGCGCTTCTTAGTCATCCCCGAGGCACTTGACTTGGAATTGATCTATCGAAAGGTCTGTAGGATGCCAAACGCATCCGCTAGTTTGCCACCACACCGTTGCAACCACGGTTCTTGAGAATCTGGAATGACATGTAGCCAAAACGTGTCGCCACCTTCCTGACCTCGGTGTTGCGGTCGGTGACCGATAACATGTTGTAGCAGAGTAGGTTTGGAGATCACCCAACAATGGGCAGTGAAGGGCGACAAACCAAGACAGATGGCATACTCGTAATCTTGGTCCCGAAACTGCTGAAATACGTACCTGCCGCTCTTCCATAGTCTAGAGTACTTGATTTCAACTCGCTTTTCTTCGATTATGCGATCTGCTTCAGCGTCCGGGCTTCTCAATACATTGAGGTCTTTAGCGGCACACCAACCTGCCACAAGCTGCTCGCCAATCTTGCCAACCTGCCTTGATGGTCTCT
This sequence comes from Chloroflexota bacterium, assembly GCA_026710945.1. Lineage (NCBI taxonomy): Bacteria > Bacillati > Chloroflexota > Chloroflexota bacterium. Next base: position 3,361 of record JAPOQA010000042.1, on the reverse strand, counting down.
CTCTTATCCAGCTGAACGGACTGCCCCGCCATGCTTCCTCTTCCTCGGGATCAAAATAGTCTTCACGTAAGCTTTGTGCTATAGACGCGAGTAGCTTGACATTTGGGTCGTCAATCTGTCGGCGCATAGGGCTAACTACCTTTGCGAAGCTTGATAGTCAAATAGCGAGAGTTCCTGTGGATGCGCAACATGCGGTGTTAGGTCATAGTTTATGAATTCTGCCTTGCACTTGGAGAGGCGCTTTACCATGATTTCTAGAGCTTCAGGGTTGCTATCAACCAATACAAATGATCGGCCATTCTCATGAGCTGCCTCGCCTGTCGTACCGCTGCCGGCAAAAAAGTCGAGCACCGTTTCGCCCGGATTAGAAGATGCTTTGACTATGCGTCGCAGTATGCCGAGCGGCTTCTGCGTGGGGTAGCCGGTGCGCTCCTTGCTGTTGGTCGGCACAATGGTATGCCACCAGACATCGGTAGGTAGTTTTCCGCGCGCAGCCTTCTCCGGTCCCACAAGACCCGGCGCCATGTAGGGAATACGGTCAATGGCTTCGACATTGAAGATGTAATCGTCCGGGTTCTTGACATAGACCAAGATGTTATCGTGTTTCGGGGGCCATTTGCGCTTGGTGCGTCCACCGTAGTCGTAGGCCCAAATCACCTCGTTGAGGAAGCACTCTCTACCAAAGATGTGGTCGAGCAATATCTTGCAGTAGTGGACTTCGCGGTAATCAATGTGAAAGTAAAACGTACCATTAGACGTAAGAAGACGATGAGCCTCTCGTAAGCGCGGTTCCAAGAATTCCATGAAGTCGTCGAAGTAATCTGCATAGGACTGGCTACCCACGCGGATCGTGCGGTAACGTTTTCCTTTGAATCCCACCCGGTCCCCGGACTCATCCGGTATAGTGCGTAAACGAGTGTAGTTTCGCTCCTTTCCCGTGTTGAAGGGAGGATCAATGTAGATCAGAGAAAATGAGCTATCGGGAAGCTGTTTGAGAATGGGCAGATTATCGCCGAACCAGACTTGGTTCACCCTAGTGCGTCCTTCATCTTATCGAAGAAGCCTTTGTCATCATGCGGGCCTGCGTTGTGGCCGAATGTCTTTGACAACGCGTGAAGGAGTTCCTTCTGTTCCGCCGACAACCGCTGAGGAATATCAACGTGCACGTGCACGTGCTGGTCGCCCCGGCCGCCGCCGTTCAGGTGGGGTACACCGCGTCTGCGCAGCGTAAATACAGAGCCGGATTGGGTGCCGGGGGGAATATCCAGGCTTTCGTCGCCTTCCAAAGTAGGTACTTTGACCGTGTGGCCCAGAGCGGCCTGCGCAAAGTTGACGCGGTAGTCGACGTGGATGTCGTCGTCTTCACGCGCAAAGCGCTCGTCCGGCCGCACGTTTACGAAGACATAGAGGTCGCCGCGGGGGCCGTTCCTCGGCCCGGCTTCGCCCTGGCCGCCAAGACGAATGCGCAGCCCCGAATCCACGCCGGCTGGGATTTTGACGGAGATCGTACGGTTTTGCTTGGTGCGCCCGCTGCCCGTGCAGGTGCCGCAGCGCACGGTGGGCACTCTGCCCTCGCCACCACAGCGGGAGCATGTGGCAACCGTGGTGAACTGACCGAAGAAGTTCGACTGCATGCGACGGACTTGGCCCTGGCCTTTACAGGCCGAACAGGTGACTATTTTGCTCCCGGAATCCGCCCCACTGCCGGAACAGTCCGTGCAAGCCTCCAGGCGGGATACTTCGATGTCTTTCTCTACGCCAAACACTGCTTCCGCAAAATCGAGTGTCAAATCCATGCGCAGGTCTGTGCCGGTTTCCGGACCGGAACGTGCGGAGGGACGCGCGCCGGCACCAAAGAATGCCTCGAAGATGTCGCCGATGCCGCCCATGTCCGCAGGGTCAACGCCCCGTGGCATGCCGCCGGAACGCCCGTTGCTGTGGCCGAAGAGGTCGTAGGCACGCCGCTTCTGAGGGTCGCGCAACGTCTCATAGGCCTCATTGATGTCTTTGAAGCGCGTCTCGGCATCTGCGTCTTTGTTCACGTCGGGATGGTACTGCCGGGCAAGTTTGCGGAAGGCTTGTTTGACCTCCGCCTCAGATGCGTTGCGGCTCACGCCCAGTGTTTCGTAATAGTCGGCTTTCGTGCTCATGTAGTCTCAGTTCACCCATTCAGGCCTAGGTCTGGTCAGTTTCGGCAGCCGACTGTGCATCGGAAGCAGAACCCGCCTCCGCTACATCACCATCTTCATCCTCTTGCTCAGCCGCATCATCTGCGCTCGGTGGCGGTCCTACCTTGACGAGGCTGGGACGCAAGACGCGATCGTACATGACGTACCCCTTCTGCAGCTCTTCGAGCACGACCACCTCGCCGTCGTCGTCCTCGCCCTCGCGGAGCACTACCTCGTGATAGTTGGGGTCGAACGGCTTGTCCTGCGTGTCAATGGGCTGCAGACCGCGTTTTTCAAGGACATTTCGCGCCATCTGATGGACAAGGTCAACGCCCTGCAACCACGAAAAGAAGCGAAGTTCGCGGGGGATCGTGTCCAATGCACGTTCAAAGTTATCGAGAATGGGCAGAAACTCCGCTACCAGAAGAGCGGTGCCAAATTTTGCCTGCTCTTCTTGCTCCTGCTGTGTGCGCCGCCGAAAGTTGGCGAAATCGGCCCGCGCGCGGGCCAGAGATTCACGCACTTGCTGCAGCTCTTCCTCTTTCGCCGCAAGCGCTTCATTGGCGGCAGCCACCGCGGTCTCAAGGTCTTTCAATTGACGCTCGGCAGAGACTGCCGGGTCGGGCGCATCCTCCGCAGCGTCGGCGGCTCCGGTTTGCGTCACGCCACTGGGTTCTTCGTCATGTGCAGCAGATGTTCCTGCCGCTTCTCTAGCTGCTTTCTTCTTGGTTTCACTCGCCTCTTTACGTGCCATTAATCCTATCCTGCCAACGTGCAACCTGCCACAAATTATGGGTGGGCTAGTACTCTCCACACTCCTAGTATACTCAATAGGAGAGATTAGGGCAGGGACCCCGTTGGCGTGCTATGAAACACGGCTGACACTCTACAGGCAGGACATTTTGGATGAAAAGCAGGCCGAAGGAGAGAAGGTTAGCTGCTCGCTTCATGTCGTTTGACGATTCGTCGTCGGGTACTTCCCATCCTTCCACTCCTGGTAAGTCTCCGATTGACCGAATTGATCCGCCAGTTTCGCCAGCTTTAGCCCTTTAATTCGGTCGCCAACTAGGGTGTGTCGTCAAAGTAAGGTAGTGGTGGTAAGCTGAGGTAGTAACCAATGTAGCAGGATGGGAGCTATGTCAGCAACAGCCGCAGCGCCGGCGCACCGCCGCCACGATATTTCCGACCGGGCG
>JAPOQA010000041.1 GCA_026710945.1 Chloroflexota bacterium | reverse complement strand
TGGTGGAAAACGCCTTCCGCCATCTCAAAGAATGGCGGGCAGTAGCCACCCGCTATGCCAAAACGTCGGCCTCTTACCTGGCTGCCTGCCAGATCAGAGCCCTGGCGCTCTGGATAAAACTACTTTGACGACACGCCCTAGGAGGGGTAGTCTATCCCCTACCGCAGATACGGGCGCCTGGGGGCTTGGTAGCGGACGCCTTCGTGACCGCGCATCTGTTTGTCACCCCGCCGGCGCCGCTCGAACGCGTGCCGGTGGGTAGCACCACGGCAATGCTGGATATGGCGCCCATGGTGCGGATAGGCGGGCAGTTCATTAAGCGCCGGGAGTATCGCAACGGCGTGGTGCAGAGCCTTGTAGGCCACACGGTCACGAGACTCTCTCTGCGCGATGGTGCCGGCGCTGCCATCACGCGCCTGGACTGGCCGCTGGAACTGAGCACTTACCTGCCTGGGCCGCGGCTGCCGCCGGGCGTGACGCCGGCCGACATGTACTGGGCGCGGTGGAATGCGATACGGCAGCAGTGGCAACCGCTGCCAACCCGCACCAGTGGCCGCCTGTTGATCAGCGTTACCCAGCAGCCCGGTCTCTTTGCCGTGATCGCAGCAACACCGCCGAGCCGAGACTTGAAGAACGGCCTGCGCTACTACTACCCCACAGGGAAGCACGTGGGCTTCGCATTCAGAGATTACTTCGACGCTCATGGCGGCATGGCGCGGTTCGGTTACCCGGTGACCGATGAGTTTCAGCGCGCCGGGCTGACCGTGCAGTACTTCGAGAGGGCCCGATTCGAGTACCGTCCGCAACTCGCCGGCACTCCCCATGCGGTCATATTGGGTCTGTTGGGCGACGAACTGTTGACGCTGTGGAACGCGCATGAGCCGCGAGAGGCGGAACCAAGCGAGGAACTGCCGCCAACGGTGCAGTACTTCCCGGAGACCGGTCACTACGTGGGGCACGGGTTTCTTGCGTACTTCAATGCCAATGGCGGCCTGGAGCGGTTCGGCTTTCCCGTAACCGAGGAACTCTACGACCCCACGCTGGGCCGCACCGTGCAGTATTTCCAACGGCATCGTCTGGCGTGGAACGCTGAAGCGGGCCGCGTGGAAGAAATGCCGGACTTAGCACGCATACTCATTCTCGCTGGAGACCGCATCCGGTAGCGAGCGCGGGCAGGTGCCGCTATTTCAACTCAGCTAAAGCTCTCACGATCCGCTGCCGTTGTCATCGGCATCGGCATACACGGCCTCGCCTCTATGAAGGCGGCGAGCGATGGTGTACGTCTGCGTGGTGGCGCGGCGGGTAGGGGCGTGGGCCGCCTGCCAGCGGGCAATTGCTACCAGCGTCTGGTATGAGGCATCAGCGTGACCGGATTCGGCGAGGTCCTGCGCCAAGTGCACCCCTTCTTCCAGCATTTGAAAGTCGTGGAAGCCGGGGTCTTCGCGCAGGACCGCATGGCCAAGAGTTGCAATCAAGGCCGCCGGCTCATGGCCGAGCGTCAGATAGCGATAGGTCACCGCACCGGCCTCATCCACGCCGCCTTGCCGTTCGCAGTACGCCAGCAGTTGTTCCTGCAAGACAGCGGGGTCGGCTGGCAACGCTGCTAAGGTCTTTGCATTAGGCAGACGCGCCGCAGGCATATTGAGGAAGCGGGCTTGATACACCACCATCGCGCCGTGCAGCACGCCGCGCGCCAGTTCCACGGACGGCGCGCGTTTGGCGACTTGGGCCAGGGACGCGCAGTAGGTGAAGTGGTGCAGGGCCGTATCCCAATCGCCGAACTCATTGCTGACGGCAAAGCGCGTGAGACGCAACGCCGCGGCATACGCCAGCGCCTGTGCTGCATCCGCCAGGGCCAAGCCCTCTCGAAAAGCCGCCAGCAGCGCAGCGGAGCCGGCCTGCGGATCGTCGCCAAGTAACGCCTCGACCAGATCGTCGTCCCATCCGCCCTTAGGCTGCGCCGTAAGGTCAATCGCTGTTTCGAGCTCTGCCTCCGCCGATTCTACAATTGCCACAAGGTTCTCCGGGCGGTGCCAGGTGTTTCGCTCTTCTTCCCGCGTCGCTTGCGCCCACTGGCTGGTGAGGGCAGGCAACACGTCCGCAGCATGCTCCCAACCGATGATGTCCAAGAGTTCCGCAGCCTTTGCCAGCGTATCTATGACGTGGGAGAAGTCGCGGTAGTAGTGGTCCGTGGCAGCGGCGGCCAGCATGTCGAGCAATTGCTCCGGCGTCCAGCCCGCTGCTATGGCCGTGCGCAGCGTGCGCTCAGCCGCGTCCGCGTCGCGCACCTCGACGTATTCCCGAAACCAACGCTTCAAGCGCCCGCTCGGTATCGCCTCGGTAGGCAGCGGATCGAGCATGATCCGCTCCTGCCGGTTCATAGCGTCGTCGCTCACGCGGCGCGTGCCGTGGTAGAGGGAGAGCGGCCGGTCGTCTGCCAGGAGATGCGGCTGCAGGTTTGCCATAGCCGTGAGGATAGTGAGACCGTCTCCCCAACCCCCCGGATTGCGGCTCGATCCTCTTTTTAGTCCGTATGCGGCGGTAGTTGCGACAATTCGCTTCGTGGCGTCCGCGGGTTTCAGATCAAGCAAAGCCAACACGGCTTTTGCTTGGTTGAGCGAAATGCCCTGTTCCAATGCCTTTGCCAGGCGAGTCGCCTCCTGCGCGTACCGCTCGTCTACGTTCTCTGTCTCGCGCAGGTCTACCCACACCGCGCCGTCGCGCACGGAAACGGGATAGGTGCGCACGTCACCGGCCCAGATATCGAATGCGCCGCCGGAATCAAGGTCGAAACGCGCGTAGTGCCAGTAACAGGTCAGCACACCGTCCTCGCAGATACCCCGCGCCAGCGGAAAGCCCATATGGGGACAGCGATTGTCCACGGCGTACGCCTGCTCGTTATGCCAGAACACGGCAATGGTATGCCCCTGCCCCGTCGCCGTCACAACGCCCTGCTCCTGCAAGTCCGCCAGCGCAGACACACGGAGCAGCCCGTTCTCACCAACAGCTTCGAGCTCAACCGAGGTACTTCGCGGTGTCGTTGTAGCCATCGGCAGTCCTTTCAGGGTAACCTTAGACAGAATACGTTCAATTCCAAGTGCCAATTTCTGCATGCCACTCAGCTATTTCACTCAGATTGCGGCCTCAAGACGCCGGGCAAGGCAATCGAAGTCTTCAGGGCACTTTAAGCGGATCGCGTCTATATGGCGTGCAGCCTCTTCACCTAACTCTCTCCGACCGCCGCCGGGCGCATCCGATAACTTACGCTCAGCGGCAAATGGTTCAAAGTATCTTTCTTTCACACTGACTTCTGCGCGGACTTCCCGCCAACTCCAGCCTGTAGGCAGTTCCAATCCAGCCAGTACCCACGTCTCGATTTCTTCCCAAGCGTTCTCCGCAAAGAAGGCGTCTCCAAACTCGTCTTCGATCTGGTCAAGCCTTTGGCGCCTACCCACGATTCCGTCGCGGTCTACGCAAAGAATGAAGATGTCTATCTTTGGGTACTGATCGACGATTTCCTGCAAGCGCTCCGATTTCAATGCCTCAGTTACTCCGCCAAGCAAAGGGTCAAGACAAACCTCTACGCGCAAAGATGATCTCCCAATTTCACGAAACAACCTTTCAAAGATTGGCTTCAAAATGTGCTGGTCGTTTCGGAAGTCTTCAGGGATCAGGAGGACCTTCATTCTCTGTCCTTCTGATCTTCCCTATCCGCCTCCGCGAATGACAGGATGTTCTCCATCCATCCACCAGCGTGAAGGCGTCCCAAGCCCTGGGACTTCCGCAACTCTCTGGCATTGGGTAGCTCCGCTACCCGCCGTATGACGGCATCTGCGGAATCCTCGTCGCGATATACAACAGAAGTATTCTCAAAGGTTGTGTCACTAATGAGATTGAGTACGTCAGGCGAATGTGTGGTGGCAATCACCTGAATCTTCCCTTTCGCGGTTTGGCGTTCGATGAGGTCTAACAATAGATGTAAGCGCGCCGGATGAATGCCATTGTCAATTTCCTCGAAGAAGTATAGACCCTCGAATTCCTCATTCAACAGTGCGGCCAACATGCCAAGAAACCGCAGCGTGCCATCAGACGCACTATAGGCTGACACACTTCTCCCGTTCGCCTCCTGGATCTGGAGATGGATCCGACCGCTGGGATCGCGTGGAAACGTCAAGTCACTCACGTCCATTGGGGTAAGTTCATGCAACCATGAAAGAAGGACATTCTTGCGCTGGGGATTGCTGCAGATTGCCTCGAGCAATGTGGCCAGATTGTCGCCAGTGTCTCCCAATCTGGTAGCGCCCGAGACGGAAGGCTGCCGCATGCGTTCCGGTGACATCTCGAAAAGACGAATCCCAAAGAGTTTTAGAGAGACTTCTAGCCATCCCCAACCCGCCTTCGTCTTACCCGGGATCTCCTTAGTCCAATCTGCGCTGTCGATTCTTTCCTTACTCTCCAGGAGATGATCATAAAGCTGTGTGGGTAACTGGCTAAGACCAGATCGATCCGATGCCACATCTATCGACTCGTCTGGTCTGTTCTTTGTTGGGAAGAAGAGGCGTAGATTTAGATCTCTCTCTTGCGGCCCAGCACTGGTATCCGGCGGCAGGCTGCTAGTGTATAGTGTCCCCGAAACTATTGAGTCGGCTGTAGCCGGATCAGCAGCTAATGATTCGGCTGCGACTCGAAAGCGACCGCCGCAAGTATCTTCTCGTTGGATCCGAACAGAATAGCGTAGGCTCTTTACGCTCGGCATGAGAAGCCTTGCAGGTGTCATCTCGACTTCCAAGAAGAAATCATCCTGTCCAAAGCGGATGATTTCATTGGGGGCGCCACGTATCGGCTGCCATTCCGCGCCGTATTTCCCACCAAGAATCTCTGCCAAGGTGTAGTTGAGGCTAAGGCCAAGAATGAATCGAAATGCATCACGAATGTTGCTCTTGCCGCTGGCGTTGGCGCCGACGATGAGGGTAAAAGGGCCGAGGTGAAGCGTCTCGTCGGCAAAGTTCTTAAAGTTGACCAGGCGGAGCGACGTAATCACGACAGTTCTCTATTGTGAAAGGATGGCATCCCGCTTGCGCGGAAAGGCAATCTAGTATTCAGTGGCTTGTTGTTTGGGTGATCGCTATCTCTAGTTCGTGCAGTTTGGCGGGCAAAAGCTACACCAATCCCTAACATTCTTACTAATCCAATGGTACCAGAGGAGGCGCGGCCTGCGGGAACTCGCTGAGTAGTGGATGACCAGGGCCTGGTGGGCCACTCACGAAAGACATATCATGCTATCGCCAGAATTCCCACGAATTGATGACTTCATTCTCTAGCTAAGCATTGCCTTATACTACGGCGTAGGTGGGACATTCCACCAGCGGCGCTACATTGTGCTTGGTAGAAAGAACCTCCTGCAATTGCCAATCTCTTGTCAGCTTGCAAATTGCTATTACTTCCAAGCAGAAGGAGCAGTGCTTATGGACATCCGGTCGTTTTCAATCGCCACTGAGATTCATCTTGGAGACGGCGCGTTAGACGTGCTGCCGTCGCTCTGCGGCAAGCGGGTGATGGTGGTGGCGGATCCCGCGATGACGCAGTTGGGCTTCACCGAGCGCGTTTGTGGCTTGGCGCGCCAGGCGGGCGCAGCCACGACCATATTCGACGCCGTCGAGCCCGACCCATCGCAGGAGACCTGCGCCGCGGGCGTGGCACTTGCCGAGGAGTTTGCGCCAGATACGATCGTCGGCCTGGGCGGCGGCTCTACGCTGGATGTCACCAAGACTATCCGCGCCGCTTGCGAAACCCCAAACACATCCGTGCCGGAGCTCGTGGCCGCGGGCTTCAATCCGCCGCCGCGCGAGGCCGGCCGGATCGCTTGCATCGCCATTCCCTCCACCAGCGGCACCGGCTCGGAAGTCAGCCGGGGAGCGGTGATTACAGAGACCGCCGCTCAACCCCCGGTTAAACGTATTCTCTTTACCGGCCCGCCCGACGCGGCCATCCTCGATCCGGCCGTGCCGGCCACCATGCCGCCCCACGTGGCGGCAGACAGCGGCTACGACGCGCTGGCGCATGCGGTAGAATCGTACGCCTGTGTGGAATCCCACCGCGTGACGCAAGGGCTGGCAAGCGCGGCGATTGCGGCAGTCATGACGCACCTGCCCGCTTCCGTGCAACAGTCAAAAAACTCGCCGGCCCGCGCCGAGATGCACGTGGCCGCGACCATGGCCGGCGCTACCATGCGCGCCGGACTGGGACTGTGCCACGCGCTTTCGCACCAAGTCACGCCGGCTTTCGGCATCTCCCATGGCCGCGCCAATGCGCTGCTCTTGCCGCACGTCGTCGCCTTCAACGCGCAGGCAGCCGCAACTCTCTACACCGACCTGGCCGCGCGGCTTGGCCTGGGCGGAGATAGACCTATTGCCTGCCTCGTCGAGGCCCTGAAAAAGCTGCGTACCCAGGCCGGCATACCGGCATCACTACAGGAAGTTGGGGTAACGAAAGAGCAATTGTCCCAAGCGCTTCCCCACATGGTTGCCAACGGCTCGCAAGACCCCAACGCTGCCAGCAACCCCCGCCAAGCATCGCATGAGGAAATCGAGACCCTCTACTGGCATGCCTGGGAAGACCGGCGCGCGGACGTGTAGATCCTGTTGGCAATACCGGAGTTTCAATATCGAGGGCAGAGTGAAGGCGCTTCAGGTTGATCAGGCTGCCCTCAGTCTGCGAAGTCGCGCCAGGTGTCGAATGCATGCCGGCAGTGCGCGAGGATTGAAGAGTTGCGGCCGGTGAGCTCCTCGCACCTGAGCGAGCGGTGAAAGTGTTCCAGCGAGCCCAGGGTCCGGGGATGGCAGGGCACGCTCTGGAGCGCGCTGATGCCAAGCAGCATGGGCAGACTGTGAGGGGCTGCAGTGTGGATACACGACATCTTCGGCAGCGCCGCAGTTGTTGCCCCTGGGACCGCGCCTTTCCAAGATCATGGCCAACGGCAGGCCGCAGCGCAAGATTCCGCACACTTCTGACGCGTTGCTGACGACAAAGCGAAAGGAGCATTCCGCTTCCTGTTCAGCCAGGAAAAGCCGAATGCTCCTCAGTGTCCGATCTTGCCTTGGTGAAAGCCTACACGGGCTTTCTATTTACCGCCGCCTCAGCCGGCGGTATCCACCCCGCTTATGGTAAAACCGCGGCGCGCGCCTTCACTCACAAATTCTACTGATGCGCCATCCAGCGCCGCGAACGCCTGCGGATCCATCACCACCCCGACCCCGGAAGAGTCTACCACCTGATCGTTATCTTCAACCTGCTGGTCGAAGCCCATGCCGAAGTTCACCTTGCCGCAGCCGCACTCGCTCTGCACAAAGATGCGCAGCTTGGCATCATCCATGTCGTTATCCGTCATAAGCCGCTGTAATTCAGCCGCCGCCAAGTCCGTAACCGTAATCACGTTGTCGCTCTCTTTCTTCCAACCTAACGCGAAATGCTCTTGAGTCAGCTCCTCGCAACGGCATTATAGCATAACGAGCCTCAGATTAACGTCTTCTGCCACACAGTGAAACACTAGTCTCAAGAACTTAGAATCACCGTCTAGCGGCAGCCATGCCACAACGTAGACAGCCTCGTCATGCCCGGACAATTGGTGCAAGCCGCCGGTAGTCTATAGGGCAAAATGCAATTGACTGTCTCTTTGGTGGAGATGGGGGAGGGTCGAACTCCCCGTCCAAAGCTGTTCTTCCTGCAACCTCTACGAGCGTAGTCAGCTTTTGGGTTTCATTCCCAGAGCACGAGCGGACAAAAACCTCTGAGAATTAGCCTCCGTTTGTCTTTCACAGTCCCCGAAGGCGGCGGATAATATCCGCATGGACTGCGGCACTCCGGCTGAAAGGTCGCCCACGCTGCGCTCACCGGAGGAAGAGCAGATGGACGTCACAGCTCTATTTAGGCCGCGAGAGCAAAATTGTGCTTGTTGGCACTTAAAAAAGTTGCTATCTGATTAACGAGGGTGATAGCACCTCGGCTCGCAGTTCCAGGCCTCCCAGCCCTGTCGAATCCACTCATCCCCATACATACTTAATCATATCATGCCGGACGACCCAGGCAACCATACGGCAGCGATTCTTCAAAGTGAAATTGCAGTTTTCACGGACACCGGATCGTGATCGCTCGAATCCCAAGCAGCAAGGCTGCTACGCCTAGCCGCCGTTTCTAAATGGAGAATCTATCACGTCCCTCAAGTTTCCTCACGTCCGCTTGCTTGCTTAAAGTAGCCTTCAAGCAGTCCCTCAATGCGAGAGACCCAGTCGGACAGATCAGTCATGCGGCCCCCAAGCCGGCTCTCAATTCCAGAGGTGCGAGTCTCAAATCGCCAGACCAGACCTATGGCCGCGGCGATAATCGTTCCTATTGTTGCGGCGAATTCCCCGTTGATCTCCACTTCCTGACTTTCCCACCGGCTCGAACGCGATCCCACATCCTAACTTCCACCTTGCAATTATACCATTCGAGAACTATTCCTAGACGCGAATGGTTGGTATTGCAGTACCACTTAATGCAAGGGTTCTGCCAAGACGCAGAAATACGGAACCCACCTTCGTACGTCGCTGGGCTCTTTCTGCCACGACCCATGGCGGCAATCGCTCGACTACATAAAAGTAGCGATAAAAGCAGTTCAATCAAGGGGGCCACGTGGGGCATCAAGCATCGCCCGCGTGGACGTGCTGCCTGGGTCTCTCGTCTAAGCGCTCTGCGGCTGGTGGAGCAGTCCGGCCTCTACCAGATTGCCGGCAGCGTCGAACTGCCACTCATAGGGCTTGTCGAGAATTTCCAGGTCGGGGTTCTCCTGCGCCATGGGAATGAGCGCCTCGGAGAAGAGGAGATACTCTAAATGGAGCGTGCTGTAGATGCGGGCGACGCGGGGCTCCGCCACGTCGGTGCAGGCCGACTTGAAGGCCGTCTCTATAGCGACCTTGTCTGTCTCCAGAGTAATGGGAATCTTGGCCACGGCCGGGTTGTTGGCGGTGAGGGCGTTCATGTAAAGATCGTAGTAGTTGATCTTGTCGGCCAGACGTTTCGTCACGAAGTCGGCGTGGCCGATGCCCACCGCATTGCCGTGCGATTCCGGCGTCAGGTCGCGCACCAGCACACGCTTGTAGTTGGGGTGACGGTCCATAGTCATGCCGCGGTTAAGCCCAATGACGTTTGGATCCATGCCCGCTCCCGAGATGTTCTTGCCCATCACGTCCACTATGAGGAGATCAAGCTCATCGAACGGCACGCGCGGCAAGAGGGTCTTTGAAAGGGTCTGCAGTTCTCTATCGGTCTCGTAGATGTCTTCCGCCAGGGCAGCCCTGATCGTGTGTGGTTGGTCGTAGCCGTTTTCGACGACGCCGAGGCCGAGGACGATATTCGACTTCTCAATTGCATGGGCGGCGGCCTGCGGAATGGTCTCCGCCAAGCCGTGGGCGTGCATCTGCTCCGCGCCCTTCTGCTTGCCCAGGCCCACCGTTATCATCTTGCAGAGGCCGCTCTCCACCGGGCCGCGGAAACTGGTGTGGGGCTTCACGCGAGCAACGACAATCACTGCGTCGGCGCTATAGGCGTTGCGATCAAAGTAGACCGTGGCGCCGTTTGCCGTTGTGCCCAGGTTTGCCACGTCCATCGTGGCGCGGACTTCTGCTCCCGTGGACTCTTCGGTGATGCCGTAGTCCCGCAGCACAGCAGCCTGCCCCTCCGCAATAGCGCCGCCGTGGCTACCCATGGCCGGCACGATGAAAGGGGTAGCGCCGGCCGCTCGCACCGCCTCAGCTACCGTGCGGATGATCTCCGGAATGCGGGTAATGCCACGGCTGCCGGCCGTGATAGCGACTTCCATGCCGGGGACAACGACTCTGTCCAGGCCCACCCGCGACAACTCGGCGCGTATGGTACCCGTGAGGTCTTCGATCTGGTCCGTAGAGAAGCGCTGTCGCACGTGAACCATACTGGGCAAGTTAGCCATGAGTTCTCCTCGATGCACCCGCCTGCAGTCTCTCTACCGCTCGAGACTCCTAGGCGTTGATCAATGGCTCTCTGTTTGAGGCAGCCTCAATCTTGCTCTCTCTAGCGCCACAGCAGCACCGGACGAGCTTGCAGTCTTCCCGCACAAAACCGCTGCCACGAACCAGCCTAGATCGTCTCCCAGAAAGGCGTCTCGTTATCCAACGTGAAGATGACCAGTTCACCACTCGGTCCCCTCACGTCAGTAAGATTTTCAGCGGTTATGAGCAACCGATTATACTGCCGCATGCCCTTGGTCTCGGGCGGGGCCGTCATGACAATCTGAGAATCCCCATTTGGCGTCACGGTGAGCCACGAGCCGTTGTAGGTTAGCGGATCCTCGCTCAGCGTATCGAGAACCCAGAAAACGAGGAACTTATCGCCGTACTCACGCGGCTGCTTGAGCCCGGCAAAGGTTATTGAGATTCCACCATTGACACCAATACGCACTATTGTATTAACGTCACCGCCAAGCTCGGTTGGCTGCAGTTGAAATAGCCTGCCGGGACGCATGATCATTGGTCGTGCCAAGATGAGCCGGAGAGCTGCATCTTCTATCGCAGTCGAAGGTTGCGCCACTAACGCATGCTCTTCAGCGGTAATATAGATCGCCTTTACCGCGTCAAACGTCGTATACGTCCAGAGAGTAGCAACACGGGAAATGTCGGAAATCAGCGCTCCGCCGTTCTCAAATACGATAGTGCCATTGCGCTCAGTGCCAACCCAGACCACGAACGTATTGCCACCAAGAGTCGAGGGTTGCGGCATGCGGCGACCGTTCACGAAGACGGAGCCTTTGTAGGAGTTGAGCGCCACACCGATTTCGGCGTTGCCCGCAGCAGCCTCATCGACTTCCATACGCAGTGGCAAGTCGCGCCGGCTCTCTTCCGCCTCGGCTATCGCGCGCGCCTGTGCCGTGGCCACAAGGCTCGGGTTGGCACTGATTGGCGTCTCTTGCGCATCAAGTCTTTCTTCCACACCGCAGGCTGCCCCGGCAATAAGCAGAACAAAACTTAGGATTGCTATCCGATAGATGAATGGCAACTTCAGCCGTCTCATGGTCCCTCCTGTATTCTCGAGTGCAGCGCTGTCGGCAAGGTGAGCTACATCACGCACTTCAATATCTGCATTTATCTGGCTTAGTATTCCAATGGTATGCCAAATAATACCATTATCACAAGTCGCCAAGCTACCCACGCGGCATCATAGCAAGACTGCCGGCACACAAACGGAATCTTGTCCTTCGTGCCGTCCCAGTCTCATTTGGCTTGTCGTTCCTTGGCGGCCGCTCTACCCACTTGCCGCGAACGAAAAATGCCTTAGCGGCCTTGCCCAGACTACTGCACAAGAGCATAGCACACTCTACGGGGGATGAGAATTGTATAATGGCGGGAGAGCCGTTTATTTTCACAGGATCAGCGCAATGCCTGTACTTGCTTTCGAGAGCTTACAGACTCTCCAAGAGATTGATCTTCAGTTGGACGCGTTCCGCACTGAGGTCAAGCAGATCGAAGCCGCTCTCGCCGATCATGGGGAAGTCGAAGCGGCTCGCCGCAAACTTACGACGCTGACGAAAACGCAGGCGCAGGCGAGCGCTGCGCTGCAGGACTCCGAACTGGCACTGGCGACCATTACCGCAGGGGTCGAGGAGAAATCGAAGCGCCTCTACAGTGGCAGCGTGGTGAGCGCACGGGAACTGGAGGCCTTGCAAGCGGACATCTCGCAACTCATGCAGCAGCGCGCCGTGCGCGAAGAACAGGCGCTCCAAGCCATGGTCGTTGCTGAAGAAACCGCAGCCGCGCGGGATGAGCAACAGTCCCACCTTGATGCGCTCGAAGCAACGTTCGCCACCAAACAGAAAGAATTTGGCGCGCGTCTGCAAGAGTTAGCGGTGGAAATCCCGGCGCGCGATAGAGAACGCGCCGCATTGCTGGGCCAGAACGACCCCGCTCTCGTTGCAGTCTACGAATCGCTGCGGTCACGCCTTGGCGGCAACGTCCTGGTGCCTGTATCCCAGGGCCGGTGCACATTCTGCCACATTGCGCTCCCTGACACGCAACTACGCCGCACCCAGCAGAACCAAGAGGTTGTCTACTGCGATAGCTGCGGCCGCATGCTCTTCACTGTGCGCTAGCCCAGGCGGAGTTGGCATCCCATGTCATTCCTGTAAATGTTGAGTAATTCGTTGACAGAGTCCGCTTTCCATTCTGAGGTGTTGACGGAGCATGTCATTCCGAGCGGAGCGAGGAATCTAGGATTCCTGCTCAACGCACTTTAGCGGCTTCAGCACATTAGATTCCTCTCTTCGCTGCGCTTCGTTCGGAATGACATGTGTGCTAGTCATGTCTAACACTGCGGACGGATGCTTTTGTACTTGAATCTGTCAACGAATTATCTGACATTTACAATTCCGAGCGCAGCTCGAACCCTGTTCACTGACTTCGTCAAAGTCGCGGACTCTGAAGTGCAGCGCCGGAACTTTATCTACGCGAAGGACGGCGCGCTCATCGTATTAGGCGACTGCAAGCCTGCTCGTATCGCGTCCGAGGCAGGCTTTGCGCAGGAATGACGAACCAGTGCGACCCCTATTTTCCTAGCAATAATGGACCGATTCACGAGAGTGCAACACAGCCCAGCCAACACACCAAAGTTCCTAAACTGAGAGCGAGCCCTGGCACTGGCCCCAGTCAAGAAACTCCTAGCGGAAATACGCAGGTTACAAACCTGCGCTACCGGAGGGAATAACCATACCAAACCGGAGGGAATAGCCGTACCAAGTTGAATAGACGCTATTGTGGAAATAGTCGGAGCAGACGTTCGCGCCATCCCTGCGGAGACCCTTGCGTAACTAGATCCTGAGGGATTTGTATTACCCCCTCTCCCTGGGGAGTGTATAGACCGGGTTGATGGGATGTCTTACTGTTCTATTCGCATCTCATGTACAGTCAATCCACCCTAGAGCCAAAACGTCTAAACGCCGGCTTGCACTCGGGGCAACTTCACTCTCACCTCCCGTATCGTGTCGATACGCTGTATCGAGTTCGGGGCAGGCCGTCGCCCTCTTCAGTGAAGGGAGACGTGATTTC
Organism: Chloroflexota bacterium; assembly: GCA_026710945.1. Lineage (NCBI taxonomy): Bacteria > Bacillati > Chloroflexota > Chloroflexota bacterium. The sequence continues at coordinate 89,332 of JAPOQA010000041.1, read as the reverse complement.
CTCGCTGCGGCAAGGGCTTGCAAAGCTCTCCCTGAAGAAAAGCCTCAGCCTACGCCTCAGACGCCAAGCGCGGGAAAATGATAAGGCTACCTAGTCGATTGACCATTCCCAAGATATAGAAGCCAGTAGGGCAACTTCCTTACCAGGAACGAAAAGGTGCCGAAGAAGGGACTCGAACCCTTACGAGCGTAAAGCCCACTAGCCCCTCAAGCTAGCGCGTCTTCCAATTCCGCCACTTCGGCATGCGGTGTTACTCCACTCTGATTATATGTAAGCGGCAAATCTGCCGTCAACGCGCAAGTCAGCCCACATTCCCTAAGCAATTGGTGGGCGCCCCCAACAGTTCCCTCGCGTTGGTCTCGCCTCGTCTCTACCCTGCCTCAAATCGACTGCACTGAGAACCCGCCGTCCACGACAAAGGCCAGCCCGGTCGTAAAAGCGCTGGCGTTGGATGCAAGATAGACCGCCGCTCCGCCAAGCTCGGCGGGCTCGCCAAAGCGTCCCATGGGGGTGTGGGCGGCGATTTGTTCACCGCGCTCGCTGAGGCTGCCGTCTGGGTTGCGCAGCAAGGAACGGTTCTGCGTCGTCTCGAAAAAGCCGGGGACGATCATATTGACACGCACAATGCCCTGCCATTCCCGGGCCAGGAAGTATGTCAGCGTTGCCACTCCCGACTTGGCGATGGCGTACACCGGCACCCGTGAAAGCGGCCGCTCGCCGCCCGCCATGGACCCGATGTTGATGACGCTGCCGCGTCCGTTCGCCAGCATGGCCGGACCGAACTCCTGGCAGGCCAGCCAGGCCGACGTGAGATTGAGATCGAGATTGTTACGCACCGCATCCAGCGTGAGATCCTCGAATGCCTGTTCCGCGCTGACGACAGCGGACGGGTGGTTACCACCAACCGCATTTACCGCCACGGTAACAGTTCCGAACGCGTCTCGCACCTGCGCGTGCGCCTCCGCGACCGACTCCGCGTCTGTTGCAACGTAGGGCACGAAGATTGCTTCTCCACCGGCTTCCGCGATGACCTTAACTCGGCGTTGGCCCTCTTCCTGGTTGCGACCCAGCACCGCGACCTTCGCACCGGCCGCGCCGAGGCACCCCGCGATCACACCGCCCAAAACACCCGTGCCGCCGCCTACGACCGCCACTTCTCCGCTGAGGCCGAAGAGCTCGTCGAGAAACTCGCCGCGCCGTTCGTCCCCTGTGCTATCTGCCGCCATCGGATACGTCTCCTAGATAGATTCGTAGTGCTACCTACATCGCTTCATGCAGGCAGATTATAGTTGATTAGCCCGATGCCGCCCTTTCAATAGTTTCGGCCAGCCAAGCATTAAGACTCTTGCCTTCCGCTCGCGCTGCGGTCGTAGCTGCACGATGAATCTCTGGCGCTAAACGCAGCGGAACCCGCCCTGAGAACGGTCGATCCGGTATCCGGCCTCGCTCAGCACATGCAGCCAAGTAGTCGTCTATGGAGAACCGAAACTCTCTCTCAAGTTGCGCCACGGAGTCGCCTTCAAAGACGATCACGTCACGCGTGTCCACCACCTCACCTTGAAAGACTCCCGCCTCGTAATCGAAGCTAACAGCCGCGCTATAGCCTTTGTACTTCATCATGGCTCGATCCCAGCCTCTCTCAAGAATCTCCTCATGGAGTTCACCGCGCCCTTTCTGACCTCTTTTTCAGGATGTGGCCGGTGAAAATGTGCGACAACGTTATCCAACTCAATATAGACTCTTGAACCCTCTCGTTCCTGGATGTATGCCCCACAGGCCAGAAGCAGCGACTCAATATCGTCCCATCGGATGCCTGACTGAGTCGGCCGGCGGAATAGCGCCGCCAAAGTCCTGCGATGCTTCCTTCTCATCCGTAAAGCATATCACATTATGATATACTTTACTAGTATACGGGGCATTTTCTGCCAACTCTAGGAAGAATCTCTGCTCTCATCCGAAGGTGATCTTATTGGAGTGCAGCGCCCAAGCGAAAGACATTTGGAAACAACCCAACTCAGTCGCACCCTAAAGCCAAATTACACTGGGGAATCGGCTTAGTCACGGCTTCGCTGCTTAGATCCGGCTAATCCGCACGGGTGCTCACGCTCAGGTCCGCAACCAAGATCGGCGGCGCGTAGAAGCTGCCGCCAACCCATTCCGGCTCGCTGCCAATGGCCGCGATGTTCTTCAGCGCCTCATAGCTATTGCCTGCCACCATCGTATCTTTCACGCGGCCTGCGAGCTTGCCGTTTTCAATCTTGTAACCCAAGTGCACGTTGCCGGAGAAATCACCCGAAAAGAGATTTCCCATCGACGCGCCCATGGTGAATTCGACCAGTATGCCTTCGTCTATGCCGCCAATAAGGTCCTGCAGGCTCCCGCCGTCGCCGGGTGTCACGACGACATTGTGATATCCCGGTGACGGTAACGAGTCCGGGGAACGCTCGCCGTTGCCTGTCGGCTCGGCGCCGGCCAGCCCCGCAGTCTGCAGGTCATAGATGAAGGTGCAGACGTGTCCGTTCTCGATGAGCGGGGTGCGCTGCAAGGCTATGCCTTCATCGTCGGTGGGGGAGGAACCGACGGCATTATCAATCGTGCCGTCGTCGTAGACGTTCAACTTCTCGTCGAATACTTGCTCGCCTAGCTTGTCGCTCAAGGGAGAAGCGCCCTGCAGCACGGTCTTGCCGCTGAGCGCCTGCCGCAGCGGCAGCATGAGCGTGGAACCGAGCCCTTGCGGTGTAAACAGCACCGGCATGTGCTTTGTCGATACCGCCCCATGCTCCCGTGCGGCTTCAACCCGCTGTATGATGCGCTGCGCCACCGCCTGCGGGTCCACGTCAGCCTGACACGATAAGGAGTAGTGCCAGACGTCCAGGATGTCCTCACCCCGCGTCAAATTGATGCTGGCCCCCAGGGACACTACGGACTTGCGGTAATCCGTGCCGCCGCCGAGAGAGTTGAGCAACCGGACGTGTGTGATGCGTTTCGACGCGCCTACGTCGCACAGAAACTCATCGTCGTGGTTGCGCAGCAAGTCAAGCGCCTCTGAGCCGAGCGATACCAGACTATCCAGCGAAAGCGCCTCCACCCCGGGATCGAAGATGGTGACGCCGTTCGTCGTATGGGTGCTTGGCAAGGTGAACTGCGCTTCGGCCCCAAACTGCGCGGACTCGACCGCGCTCGCCACGAGGGCGTCCAGATCGCCGGGCCCGCCTAACTTTGTCGAGTAGCCCAAGCCAATGCGCCCATCCTTGATGATGCGCAACGCCATGCCGCTTGACTCCCGAGCATTTATGGACTTCATGCGGTTGGCTTCAAAGGAGATAGGGAGTTCCGTAGATTCGTAGAAGAGCACCTCGGCTACTTCAGCCGTTTTCTTGGCTTTATCGAGCAATGCATCGAGCATACGACTACTGACCTCCCACCAAGCACTTGCTAATGAGTACGTGGGGGCTGCCGTCGCCCACCGGCGCCGACTGGCCGCCCTTGCCGCACGTCCCACCCGCGGGGTCCCACGCAAAATCGTTGCCGACGGCGACGATGTTCTCCAACGTCGTGAAGACATTGCCGGAAAGATTAACGCCACGCAGCGGCTCGGCCAACTTACCGTCCCGGATGGCATAGGCCTCCATGCAGGAGAATGTGAACATCTCCATGCTTGTCTGGCCGCCGTACCAGTTCTTGCAGTAGACGCCGTCCTTCACCTCCGCCAGCATATCCTCCAGAGGAGTCTCACCCGGCTCGATAGCCGTATTGCGCATGCGGACCAGCGGCGGCACACGGTAGCTCTGGGCGCGGGCATTGCCCGTGGGGGCTTCGTTCATCTTGCCCGCGGTCTCCCGCGAGTGCAGCCGCCCCACCAAATCGCCTTCCCGGATCAGGTATTGCTTGCCCGTAGGCACCCCTTCGTCATCGTACGCGAACGAGCCGGTGAGGCCCTGCACCCGGCCGCTGTCTATGATGTTGAGGTACTTGCCGCCGAATGTGCGGCCCAGGACCATGATCTCTTTGAGCTTGTCGTTCTCATACACGTGATCGGCTTCCGATAAGTGCCCAAACGCCTCGTGCGCAAAGACACCCGCCAGCGTGGAGTCGAGAATCACCATGAACTCCCCGCCCTTTGGCGGTGTGGCAGCGAGCATCCCCACGGCTTTTTCGGCCGTCTCGCGCACCTCGTCGTGATGGCCTTCCACGACGCCATAGTCCTCGCTGCTGGCAAAGCCTGACCGCGCTTGCTGCACATTGCCGTTATCACGCGCGACGACGCCGAAATGAGCAGTTACGCGTCCCCGCTCTTGTTCAATGTATGTTCCACTTGAGTTACCGAAATACTGCTTGCGGTAGCCGTCGCCATAGCGCACCGTGGAGGTCTGAATCTTGGGCGTCCGCCAGATTTCTTCCACATACGAGTCCATAAGGTGCTTCTTCTCCGCCAGCGCGACCTCTCGTGGATCACGCTGCATGGAGACCCGCACCACGTCCTGTACCGGCGGCACGTCGGCCAATTCCGTTTTTTCGTTGCCTACAAGACGCGCTTGACTGACAGCTTGAGACACCTTTTCTTGCAGACCATCGATCCGATTGAAGGAAACAAAACCCCAGCCGCCGTTCACCGCCGCGCGCACAGAGCCGCCAAGCTGCGTAGTTGTGCCCACCTCCTCCAAGTCCTTGCCCCGGTAGGTGATATTCGTAGACTGCGTTTCCTCGATGCGGACTTCCACGTAGTCCGCTGTATGTTGCTTTAGCGCGTCTTCGATGCGTTCGCGCATAGATGCGACTTACTCCTTATGAAATGATATGCCGACTGCGCCCGGTCCCGCGTGCGTGCCGATGGCCGGTCCAATTGACCCGTTCATGACTCTCTCGGCAGAAACGCGGCCCAAGATCGCCTCTTGCAACTCGGCCGCGAAATCCGGGTCATTGGCGTGCATCACGCCAAGATGCGTGAGCGTTCCCTCAGGTCCGGCGACGGATTCCACATAGCGCACCATGCGTTCGACGACGCGGGACCGCGTGCGCACCTTATCAAGCGCTTCAATTGCGCCATCCTCGAGAATGAGTACCGGCTTGATGCGGAGTAGCGAACCAACCAAGTGAGAGGCCGCCCCGAGGCGACCGCCGCGCCGCAGGTATTCCAAGGTATCGGGGGTAAAGGCGAGGTGCATAAGGTCGGCGACACTCTTGACGCGACTTACGACGTGATCGACTTCCGCGTCTTCGCCAACGAGCCGGGCCGCTTCACACGCTATATACGCTAACCCAATCGAAGCCGATTGCGTATCAACCACGTGGATGCTGCAAGAGGATTTGTCCTCAAACTGCTGCGCGGCTGTCAGCGCCGACTGCATGGTGCCGCTCAGCTTGCCGGATACGTGAAGCGACACGATATGGTCGTGGTCCTGCGCCAATCGCTCGTAGACTTCGGCAAATTCACCTACTGAGGGTTGCGATGTCTGGGGCAGGTCCTGAGCCTCGGTGAGCATTGTATAGAATTGCTCGCCCGTGATGTCCACACCGTCCTTGTAATCGATATCTCCGAAACGCACGTGCGCCGGCACTAAGGTTATGTGCTGCTCGGCGGCAATCGTGGGATCGAGGTCGCTCGTGCTATCAGTTACGATGGCAATCGCACTCATACCCTCTCCTCTTTCTTTCTTGATTGAGGCGATATTGTCACTTGGGCCGGGAGGTTGTCCCACTTGATGTTGCCTTCGCTGCTATACCAAGTGCCACGCCCCCAAGGCACTCACTATCGTATCTCAAGCTATACTAACGTGCACGTGACAGTCAACAGCCTGCGGCAATAGGATTGTGTGATTGCTAACCTCACCTACCATAGAGTAGCATGTGGCTCCATGCGGATTCCTCCAGACTGAGTATATTCCTGCCCATGGTCACAGGAATTCGTCGCTAGCACTCTACTCAGTGTTTGGATAGCCACGAGAGGATCAATGTTGATTTGAGTGTTTGCTGGCAGGTGTTCGGCCTAGCGTTCAAACGCTTACAATAGTAAGCGAGGTTCGGAGGTAGGCGACGAAGCACAGCAATCTGCACATCGTGGTGTACGACCAAGGTTCAATCCAATGCGAGCACTCTTCCTGCCCACCAGGAGAAATTTAATGACCCTTGCCGGGGCGGGAATGTCCCCTCGAGAATAACCTTGCCGGGGCGGAACGATCCCCTCTCCCGGCGGAGACCTTTGCGTTACTTGGTCTCGGGGGAAGGAGACTTCCTCCTCTCCTTGGGGAGAGGGCCGGGGTGAGGGGATTCTTTGCCGTTCTATTTATGGGCCATGTAGAGTCAATATGTTCCAAATTCAAATCTGCCATGCGTCGGCTAGCATCAAGTGCAACTTCACCCTCACCCTAGCCCTCTCCCTCGGGGAGAGGGGACAGCCTCGCTTGCTTTAGACTTACGCAAGGGTCTCCGGCAAGAGAGGGTTAGAGCCTGCCCTGTACTCGATACAGCGTATCGACACGATACGGGGGTGAGGGGGAATTTCCCGCAATCTGGGAGCTTTTTGCGCTCTTGCGTATCGGTCATACTGGTAAAGAGGACGAGTTGAGCAGAAATCCCCCCACCCCGGCCTTTTCCCTGGAAAGAGGGAGTAATTCTAGCGCCTGCGGCCGAAGTTACGCAGAAAATTCCCACCAGGAGGACAACCCATGAAAGTAGTTGTGACAGGCGGCAGCGGTAACATCGGACAGTACGTTGTAAGAGAGCTTGTGCAGCACGGGCACGAGATCGTCTCGTTCGATCGTGTTGCGCCAACGCAGCCTGAAGCCGGCGTCCACTATCGCGTCGGCGACCACGAAGACGAGGGTACGATATTCGAGCTTCTGGCCCCCGCCGAGGCCGTAGTGCACCTTTCGGCCATCCCTTCGCCTGGGACCCTCGCCAACTCGTACGTGTTCCGTACAAATGTGATGGGAACCTATAATGTGTGCGAGGCTGCCGCCACGCTGGGCCTCAAGAAGATCGTCGCCACGAGCAGCATCAACGTGCTCGGCATGAGCTTCCGCTACCGCGACTTTGTCCCGCACTACCTGCCGGTGGATGAAAACCACCCGAATCTGCCGCAAGACCCGTACGGTCTCTCCAAAGTGGTAGGAGAGGATATCGTGGACATGGCGCATCGGCGTACCGGCATTCCTGCCGTTTCCATCCGTCCGTCCCACGTGGTCATGCCGGAGACGTGGCCGGAACGACTGGCAGCGATGGAGGCGAATCTCAACGCCTTCTATGGTGGCTTTTGGGGCTACGCGGACGTACGCGACCTGGCGGTGGGGTTTCGCCTGGCGTTGGAGACGGAAAGCGCCGTGCACGGCGCCTATTACATCGTGGCCGATGACGCGTTCTGTCCAATTCCCCTCGCTGAAGCTTCGCCACTCGTCTTCCCAGGCACCGAGCAGATAGCGGCCCATCTTACCGGGACGGAATCAGGTATCACCAACGCCAAAGCGAAACACGACCTCGGTTTCCAAGCGCAGTATTCGTGGCGCGATTTTGCCTAACAACAGCCTTTGAAATGGCCGCAAGAAACGGGGATCGTCAGCAATCTACACATCACCAGCGGCAGCAATTACGCTGCCTGCAAATTGCAATTGCTGGTTGACATGTGTCCCCAAAGTCAGCCAGAAATCTTCCCTTCATTGGGAGTTGCTATACTTTCAAGCAAGAGGAGTCTTGGGGTGTTTGCCGGATCGGCATGCGGTGGGCGCGCTTGCCGTTCCTGCTGAGCACGCCAGCCGTTCGAGCGAGCTTGCCAGCCATCGTGCTGAGCCCGCCAGCCATTCGTGCTGAGCACACTAGCCGTTCGTGCTGAGCCCGCCAGCCGTTCGTGCGAGCTTGCCAGCCGTTCGTGCTGAGCTTGTCGAAGCATGAACGGCGAAATGAGATACGTAAGTCATGCGCCAAGTCTCTCTGCTCCAACCCGGCCTTCGACAGGCTCAGGCCGAACGGTGCAGGTGGTCTTGGTAAAGGCAAGAAAGTCGTCGACGGCACCGTTGCCCACACGCGTTCAGTCCGCGTTCAATACCGCTGAGGAGCAACCCTATGACATCACCGGTCAGACTAACCAGCCTGGCTTCCTGCGCCGGGTGAGCAGGCAAACTCGGCCCCGCCGAGCTCGCGCAGGTACTGCGCGCCTTTCCCACACAAGCCGATAGCAATCTGCTGGTAGGTCTCACCGCGCCCGACGATGCCGCCGTATATCGCATGAGCGACGAACAGGCCATCATCAGTACGGCGGACTTCTTCCCGCCGGTTGTCGATGATCCCTACGCTTTCGGACAGATTGCGGCCGCCAACGCCCTGAGCGACGTGTATGCCATGGGGGGAGAGCCGCTTTTCGCCCTCAACCTCGCGGGCTTTCCTGATGACCTCGATCTGGACATCCTGAGCCGCATCTTCCAGGGCGGCGCGGACAAGGTGATTGAGGCCGGCGCCGTAATAGCGGGCGGTCATACGGTGACTGACGAAGAACCAAAATACGGCCTGGCGGTCACGGGGCAGGTACATCCCGAACGCATCTTCACCAAGGCCGGCGCCCAACCGGGCGACCTGCTGGTGCTGACAAAACCCATTGGCACCGGCGTGATAACTACGGCTCACAAGCGCGATTGTGTCCGGCCTTCGCACCTCACGGAAGCGACGGCGAGCATGTGCCGTCTCAATGGCGGGGCCTCGCGCCTACTCCAACAATTCACTGTCCACGCCTGCACCGACGTTACCGGCTACGGCCTGCTCGGCCACGCTATGGAGATGGCGCGCCACGGCAACGTCCTTTTTGAAATCAACGCACAAGCCGTCCCGCTGCTGTCCGGCGCATTAGGCTACGCCCAAGACGACGTGATGCCGGGCGGGCTTGACCGCAATCGTCAGCACTTGGAAATGGAAGGACTGCTCACCGTTGCCAATGAAGTCCCACCCGCCCTCGCCGCACTCCTCTTCGATCCCCAGACCAGCGGCGGCCTCCTGGCAGCCGTGCCACCGCAAGAGCAACCCCAACTGGTAGAAGAATTCCGCGCCGCCAACGAGCCGCTCTGGATAATTGGCAAGGTACGCGAGGGAACCGGCATTACGGTTACGGCGAGTTAGCGTTTGATCTAGAGCGGCTTCAACACGGCTTTTGGTCGCAAGGTTCACACGTCACCCAAGTCAACCAAACACCTAGACTTGGTCATATTCTCTTGCCAGTATACGCTCGATCCTCACTATTGGGACGTAGCGCGGGGGCTTGTCCCCCGCTTCTTGGCGCAAAAGAGTGGGGACTATCTTGGGCAAGATGCTTAGCCGCCATCAGTCGTGCGCTCCGGCGGTTGCATACTCCGTGCGCCAAATTACCAGATCGGTGTTGATGCTACCGTCCGGCTCTTGAAAGCGGTCGTGGCACGTGAACCCATTCTTTTGGAACGCCCGCTGGCTGCGGTGGTTGTCCGCCATCACGGGAGCGAATATGGCATCGGCTCTCTCTATTTGAAAGCCGAACTCTACAAGCAGCCCTATTGCCTCCGTCCCATAGCCGTGACCCCACAATTCCTTCTCGCCAATCATCAGGTCGATGCGGCGCAGGTCCTTGTTTGGAAACTGCGCAACGATCCGCTGTAGATTCATCTGTTGCAACCAACACTCGCCGATGGGATTCCCATCCACCTCCATGATGAAACAGTAGGCATGGGTTGAAATCCAGCGGTAGATGGTCTGTAAGTCATCTAGTGTGGTCTCCTCAAAGGGATTGTGGTCCGCGAATTCCATCACGACGGGATCGTTATTCCACTTAAGCAGAATGTCCCAATCGCATTCACCCATGGGTCGCAACGTTACTGCCGCTCCACGCAGGGTAACGGCATGGGGCTGCATCACTGAGACGCGGCGTTCAGGCGTGGATTGCAGTTCCGGGATGACGATTTCCATAGCGGTAGTATACTAGCAGGGAGGGAGTTGAGGTGCTTGAGCAAGCCGACTGAGTAGGGATTGTCATTCGTGCCACATGCGATTCGTGGACCAAGTTAAGGAGTTCAAGAGATGAGTCAGGTACAAGAGAGAGCCGCCACTACTGACATTGACGAGCGCTGGCTGCCGCCATCGCCGCACCGTGAAAAGATACTCGAAAAGGTCGCCCTGGGCCGCGCGCACATCGAAGAGGCCGGCCACAACCAACCGCCGCTCGTCTATTTCGAAGACGGCGGCATGATGGAGTTGCCCCGCGTGCGCTGGGCCGGCGGGAACCAATTCGTGCCGGACATGTCGGAGGGTGACGCCGCGCGCCAGACCCACTACACCGACGTGTGCGGCAGCATCGATGAATTGAAGCGCATCGAGGAAGAAGAGCCCGCGCGCGTGCAGTCTGACGTCGCGCACGTTACCGAGCTTCTTGACGACATCCAGCATATGATGGAGCGCATGCACCGCCGTTGGGACGTGTACAAGGAAGCCGCGGACGCCCTCATAGCCGTAGCGCAGCAGATGCAGGAGATCACCGGGCCGGACGTGCCCGGCGGCCTCGCCAAGCTGGCCGAGATGCGCCAATTTCTATTGGAGCGTCCGGAGGAAGTCGCCGACAACGTGCCGTGGCTCCATAAGACCGCAGAAGAAGTGCGCTCAGTCGCGGGCGCGAATGAGAAAACTCTCTACGCCTACCGCGAAGCCTGGATCGAAGCCGGCGCCAGCTACCTGCACGTCAAAGGCAGCCGGGCGTGGAACTCCGACAACGGCGAGTCTTCCTAACTGGGTTGCAACTGTGCCGTTGACCCATTGAATCTAACCGGAGTCTCCACTCGGCAAGTGCGGTATGAGCCAGGCCAGGAAGGCGTCGGTGCTGCGGGACTGGATCGTCACCTTGCCGGGGCCGGTCAGCTCCACCACCAAGCCCTCGCCGCTGAAGAGCGTGGACTTCATGCCGCCCACGCGGCGTACGCTGTAGCCGACACCCTCGGCGAATGAGACCATGTGCCCTGTGTCCACGGTGTAGGACTGCCCTGCTTCCAGCGCAATTTCTTGAATAGCGCCGTAGCTGGAGAGGAACACGACGCCGCTGCCGCTAATCTTGAGAAGAAAGAGGCCTTCACCGGAAAAGAACGTCTTGGCGCCGCCCCACGACGAGTCCACTTCCACTCCGGCCGTCGAGGCGATGAATGAGCCGGACTGGGCAAATATCACTTCGTTGTTGAGTTCAACCGCATAGATGTCGCCGGGAAGACTGGGGGCAAAATTCACTTCTCCGCTCTGCGCCGCGTTGAACGTGTTTATGAAGAAAGACTCGCCACCCAGGAATTTGCGTCGCAGACCGCCTAACAGTCCGCCGCGCATACTGGTCTCGATCTCGATGCCGCTCGACATGCTGACCATGGCGCCGGCCTCGGCGCTCACGTTCTCGCCCGCATTCAATTGCATGCTGAGCAGCGCATACGACGGACGGTGTAGGATCTCGTATTCCACAAAAGGCCTCCTTGCGGGAATCACCCAATACTGCACTTTGAGTCTAGCGTACCCCAACGCCTCCCTGCCGCGCACCTGGAGATGGCCCCAACATCACACGGGCTTCAGTTGCGGTGCGCGATGCGACGCCCACCTTGCCTGAGGTCAGCGAATTCAGTGCCAAGGTGCACGCACGCACTCACGGGAGGCCGAGACGTTCAATGGAATCCAAACGAGGGCAAGCTGGACTGCTGGTGATACCTCATCTAGGCCAACCTAGCCGCAACACGCAGCCAGGCCGCCAAAATGAGGACAGCATCTTCCCACACGGTCGTCTGTAGCTGAGTTTCGCTATCTGACGTTCTCAGCCAGAGCGGTCAAATCAAGCTCGGGGATGTTCGTGCTGAGGACGTGTATCCGATCCTGGGCCACCCACACCAGCATTCGATCGTCATCATCCACACCAAAGAAACGCACCGCAGTCGCAGAGCCGACATTCACTTCCTCTGACATACCCTCGACCAACGGCAGCAGCAGCGTGCTCTCCCAGTCGCTTACCGCCCGCAATTGCGCGGCCAGATCCTGAGGCAGAATTTCCAGCTCCAAGAGCCCAGCGCGTATGGCGTCCATGTCGATCTCGCCGGGGACCGCGAGTGTCGGGCTGGTGGTCTGGATCAGGCGCACGCCCTGCTCGGGATTCTCTTTCGCAGCATAGAACAGCATGCCCACCTGGGGCATAGTGACGCCAAAGACCGCACCCTCCATAGTATCGGGCAGAATTGCGCCGTCACCGCCCAGCGCCCAGATGTAGTTGCGCGCGGTAGGCAAATCGATAGTAAACGAGGCTTCTTCCGCGTCAGTAATCGTGACTTTGGGATCGGTTTGCAGATTGTCCGGCAAAGCGGCGAGCTGAGCCAAACGAAAGCCCAAGGCATCCTCTGCTTCGGCTAGCGTGACTTCACGCGCCTCTCCATCGCCTGAAGGCTCTTCAACCCATTGAATAAGCTCTGCGTCCGGCTCCGGCAACGAATCCAAGAATTCCTGCGTGATCTGGACCGTTTGCACCTCTTGCACCCGAAAGAGATTCAGGAGTTGTTGGCCTGTGTCTCGGACCGAAGAGAAAATCACGAGGAGCAGGACGAGCACGCCTACCCCCAAGGCGGAAATTCCGACCCATGCTCGTCTATCCATCGTGTCCATATCGCAACCCTCCGCTGTGGCAAGTCATGAAGTGTTTCTAATAGAGCGCTGGCCGTGGGCTCTTTGCGGTCTCTCTCTCTTTGGAACCGCATCTCATTCTACCTGCATAGTCTGAGAAGTACCTAAGAGACACGACAGAGCAGGTAGCGTTGCTTGTGCTCCGCTAGGCTCAAAACCGTGCCCACAAGCTGTTTCTTCCAGGTTATATGCCACGTCAAACGGGCCCGTCGGGCCGAGCACATGCGCCACAAGCTGCCTGCGCTTTCCCACCTCCCCATCTGCGATCCATAGTACGTATGGGCTATAATTGGCTTAGAGACAGATTAGTGACGCCGCGAATGTGGGCACGGACTCAGCTATCGGCAAAGCGATAAAATGGAAACTCCGCATGCTGTTCGTGCGGCGTCTTATGATGGAATTCCTCCACGCTTGGGAATCTGACCGCACATCGAGAACGGATTGACAGCGCATGATGATCCAAAAGCGGTTGAGAGCACGCGCCTCCGCATACGGCGTTCGCTGCATCCAATGCTGACATTCGTTACCTTCATCACGGGCTCGCGCAGAGAGGACACTTCCGGTGGCACAAGAACTGGCAATTGAAACGCGCCAGCTAACGAAATTCTACGGCAAGAGTCGTGGCGTCATAGACCTTGATCTTGACGTGCGACGCGGAGAAATCTACGGCTTCGTGGGCCCCAACGGGGCAGGCAAGACGACCACCGTCCGCCTGCTGCTCGATCTTATCCGTCCCACCCGCGGCACAGCCACGATCCTCGGCATGGATGTGCAAGGCCAGTCGAAAGCCATCCGTGCCCGCGTCGGGTTCCTGCCCGGCGACCTGCGCATGTATGAGAATCTTACCGGTAGGCAACTCCTGCGGTTCTTCGGTACTGTGCGCGGCGTAACGGACATGTCGTACGTGCACGAATTGGCCGAGCGGTTGGATGCCGAACTTAATCGGCGCATCGGCACATTGTCGCGGGGCAACAAGCAGAAACTCGGCGTGTTGCAGGCGCTCATGCACCGGCCGGACTTGATTCTCTTCGATGAAGCCACCAGCGGACTCGATCCGCTCATGCAACAAGAGCTATACGGCATTCTGAACGAGTACCGCCAGCAGGGCGGCACGGTCTTCTTCTCCAGTCACAATCTGGACGAGGTAGAGCGCATCTGCGACCGTGTGGGCGTGATCCGCGACGGCACGCTCATTCTGAGCGACACCCTGGAAGCCATCCAAGAGAAGCAAGTGCGGCGTTTACGCCTGGAATTCGCCGAACCGCCCCAGGCGGACTTCCTTAGCGGACTAGAAGGCGTGCAAAAAGAGTCCCAGGAAAACACCACCGTGATTGCGCTGATCCAGGGCAACTTGGCCGGCGCGCTCATAGAAGCGGCGCGCTACACGGTGGTAGACATCGAGTACCAGGAACGACGCCTCGAAGACATCTTTCTCCAGTATTACGAAACCCGAGAGGAAGCCCATGCTGCGGAATCTTCTGCTCAAGACTCTGCGTGACCAGCGCATCCCCGTACTGGCCTACGGACTAGGTCTGGGCGCGCTCGCACTGCTGGTAATCGCCATCTATCCCAGTTTCGCAGCGAGCGGCGCTGAGCTTGAGGAAGCCATGAAGAACCTGCCCGACGCCTACAAGGCCTTTACGGGCGGCGTGCTTTCGCTAACAGAATTTGACGGCTATCTCGTATCGCAGTACTTGATCATCCTGCCGTTGATCCTTGCCATTTTCGCCATAATCGAGGGCACCGGTGCGCTGCGCGGCGAAGAGGAACGCGGCACCATGGATACCCTGCTCTCCCTGCCTATTTCGCGCAGCCAGGTTGTTCTGCACAAGACAGCCGCAACTCTCTTGAGCCTCGTCCTAGTGCTCGTGATTATAGGCGTGGTGCTCTGGGTAAGCATCGGCTTCGTGGACGAAGCCACCTTGGAGCTCGACCGGCTTGCTCTTGTCATGCTCAACGCGTTCGGCATGGGCGCGCTCTTCAATTGCTTTTCGCTCTTCCTGTCCGCCTCGCTCCCCTCGCGCCGCCTTGCAGGCGTGCTTGGCGCCGTCTTCACGGTGGGCGCTTACTTCTTCGATGCCATGACGGACATTGTCGAAAACCTCTACGATTACCGCATCTTAGGGCCTTTCAACTACTTCGAACCGCTGGCAGTCTTGCGGGAGGACATTTCTTTCCAAGACCCCGCGGTGCTGCTGGGCGCCAGCCTCGTCTTCCTTGCGTTGGCAGTGTTCATCTTCCGGCGGCGGGATATTGCCGGCATCTAGCGCCTGAATAAAATGTGCTTCGTCACGTAGACTTCATTGGTGGAAACAGCGCGGAGTGGCGGATTGTGTTGAGCGCATCGCACACCCATGAATTCTATCTACCTCTTGGCAACCGAAAAGCGCGGCTACTATACTTGAGTCACGTAGAGTTGAAAACCCACACGTTCACGCCTTGAACCCAGTCACACTGGTGCCTGTGCAGGTACTTGCTCCGTCGTTTGCTTGGGACAGAGAGTGTATACTCCTCGCGTAGGAGGAGCGAAATTCATGAGCGACCTAATTTACCTCGACCATGCCGCAACGACGCCGGTTGATCCGGCTGTTCTCGACGCCATGCTGCCCTATCTCACGGAGCAGTGGGGCAACCCTTCCGGCATCTACAGTATTGCGCGCCAGGCCAAGCGGGCGGTGGAGGAAGCGCGGGAGGACATTGCGGATGTCTTCTTGTGCAGTCCCAATGAAATCGTCTTAACCGGCAGCGGCAGCGAGGGCGCAAATCTTGCCCTGAAGGGTGTGGCGTACGCCCGGCGTGACGAGGGCAGGCACGTTATCACTACCCAGATCGAACACCACGCGGTGCTGCACACATGCCATAGGTTGGAGAGGGAAGGTTTCGAGGTAACTTATCTCCCGGTTGACCGGCACGGCATCGTAAACCTGGACGCGCTGCGTGCCGCCGTACGTCCGGATACCGTCCTACTCAGCATGATGATCGCCAACAATGAGGTCGGCACCGTCCAACCCCTGCAAGAGGCGATAGTGGCGGCACGGGAACTGAACGAGGACATTGTCGTGCACACTGACGCCGTGCAGGCCGCCGGTTGCATGGATCTGGATGTAGAAGAACTTGACATCGATCTTATGTCAATTGCTGCCCATAAATTCTATGGGCCGAAAGGTATCGGCGCACTCTTCACGCGGCGCGGCACGCCGCTCATCCCATTGGTCCAGGGCGGCGGACAAGAGCGTAACCGGCGCTCCGGCACGGAAAACGTGCCCTACGCCGTAGGCATGGCGAAAGCGCTTGCATTGTCCCAGGCGCACCGCGACGAACGCAATGCGCATTGCCGGGCGTTGCGGGACCGCCTGCTTGGCAGCGTTTGCGAGGGGATTGAGATCGCGGAGCGCACCGGCCATCCTACCCAGCGGCTGCCGCACATTGCCAGTCTCACGTTCGCAAACATTGAAGGCGAAAGCATTCTCCTCAACCTCGACATGCACAATGTCTGCGCCTCCGCCGGATCGGCCTGCTCTGCCACCTCGTTGGAACCTTCTCACGTGCTGCAAGCGATGGGCATCCCGCTGCACCGTGCGCGAGGCGCGCTGCGTTTGAGCGTGGGTCACAGGAACACGCCGGACGAGATCGAACACGTGCTGGAGCTACTGCCCGGTATCGTAAGCCAGTTGCGCGCCATGGCCGTGGTATGAGACCGGCCGAACCGCCCCATGTTCGCTACGGCTAAGACTCGTGTGCCTCCTCCCAACACGCCGCAGGCCATTAGTATGCCCAATGACCACATGAATCGCGCCCTCAAATTGGCAGAACAGGCGCAAGGGCGCACGTCGCCTAATCCTGCGGTCGGCGCCGTTATCGTGCGAGACGGTGTTGTGGTCGGTGAAGGCGCCACGCAGCCGCCTGGCCAAGCACACGCAGAAGTCACGGCGCTCAACGTAGCAGGTGACGCCGCCAGGGGAGCCGACCTCTACGTGACACTTGAGCCCTGCGCATTTCGTGGGCGCACGCCGCCGTGCACGGAGGCAATCATTGCCGCCGGCATTCGACGCGTCAGCATTGGCGTCCTCGATCCTCATCCGCGGATCAACGGCCAGGGCGTGGCACGTCTGCGAACCGCCGGGATTCAAGTACGTGTTGGGGTCAACGCGGAGCAGGCTCGGCAGTGCCACGCAGCATACCTCTACAGCATGAAAACCGGCCTGCCGTTTGTCACCTTGAAAATGGCCATGAGCGCTGACGGCAAAGTGGCGACGGGCGACAATGAAACGACCTATTTGACAAGTGAAGCCGCGCGCACCATGGTGCATGAACTGCGCGACCGCAGCGATGCTATTGTCGTCGGCGTGAACACGGTCATTGCCGACGACCCGCGCTTGACCACGCGCCTGGCGCGAGCGGACGTGCATCACCCCCGCCGTTACATCCTTGATAGCAGCGGCAGAACGCCGAGATGCGCCAGAATTCTCGGCCCGGATCTCCCCGGTGCGACGACAATCGTAACAACGATCGCAGCAGCAGCCGACCGGCTGGAGCAGTATCGCACGCGCAACGCCGACGTGTGGTCGCTGCCGTCTGCGGACGAGAGGGTTGATGTGCCAAGCTTTTTGCGGCGGCTGGGGGCGGACGGTGTCCGTTCCGTACTCTTGGAAGGCGGTCCCACTCTGGCTGCGGCCTTTCTGGATGCCGGCTGTGTGCAACAGTTTCTGCTCTTTGTCGCGCCGATCCTGGTTGGCAATGACAATGCGCCGTCGCTGCTTGCCGGTCGGGATGGAAATGAGGCCGCTGCCATACGACGCTTTAACTTTTCGTCTGTAGTGCAAATCGGCCCAGACGTGCTTCTGACCGCCGATCTTAGCGATGTGGACTGCTAGAATTGCGCAGCAAACCCTTCGCACCCTTACCGCTATAATCAACAAGAGGCGGAGAGGTTTACCATGTTTACCGGCATTGTCACAGCGCTTGGCACCGTAACCCACTTCGCTGCTTCGGCTGATGAGGCGGATTTGGAGATTGCGGCCCCGGAGATCGCCAGTACCCTCAGCCCCGGCGAGAGCGTTGCCGTGAACGGCACGTGCCTCACCGTGGCAACACTTGAGCCACCAGCGTTTGCGTGCAAACTCACGCCGGAAACCCTCTCTCGAACAGGATTAGGCGACCTCTCTCCAGGTGACCGCGTAAACTTGGAACCGGCACTGCGCGTCGGCGATAGCCTAGGCGGACACATAGTCCAAGGGCACGTAGACGCTACCGGCACAATCCTTGCGCGAACTCCAGTGGGCGACTCTGTGGTAATGCGGTTTACCGCGCCGCCGGAAGTGCTCCGATATCTGATCGTGAAAGGCTCGGTTGCCGTAGATGGTGTCAGTCTTACCGTTTCCGAGCTAAACGCGCAGGACTTTGCAGTCTCCCTGGTACAATATACGCAGGAACATACGAACCTGACGCGCCAGCCGCTCGGCGCCAGGGTAAACTTGGAAGTAGACCTGTTTGCGAAATACGTGGAACGTTTGCTAGTACACGACTAAGGCCGGTAGCAATCGACGCAAGAATCTAGGAAGCATGACCGATGGCAGTATTCGACACGCACAAGGCGTTTGCAGCCCTGACGGATGCGGGCTTCACGGAGCGCCAAGCACAAGCCTTGATAGACGTGGGCGGCGAGGGCTACGGCGCCTTGGCAACTAAAGCCGATATCGTGGACATGGCAACCAAGGCCGACCTGCAAGCATTGGAGCGGGCAACCAAAGCGGACTTGCAAGCCTTGGAACGGTCAACCAAAGCCGACCTGCAAGCACTGGAGTTGCGGCTAACAGCAACACTTGAACGACGCATGAACAACCTAATACTTCAGCTTGCATTGCTACAGGTAGCGGTGGGTGGGCTGATCGTGGCGGCCTTGAAGTTACTACCCTAGGCGCCATCGCCTACAACTCAAATTCTCATTGGCGCGCCCTATCGGAAACGAAGCGAAAGACGAATCAAAGTGACTCATCTACAGTCGGTTTCCCACATACGGCACAGAACTCACAGGTCTTCCAGCGCAAAGTGCGACTCGATTGCGCTGCATTGTTGCAGGCAGTCGTAAAGGGAACGGAGAGAGCATTCGCATGCCACTAGCTACGATTGAAGAGGCCATTGAGGAATTCCGCCAAGGCAACTTCGTCATTGTCATCGATGACAAGGACCGCGAGAATGAAGGCGATCTTTGCATTGCGGCCGAGAAGATCACGGCCGAGAAGGTCAATTTCATGGCGAAGTACGGGCGTGGCCTCATTTGCGCGCCGCTCACCGCCCAACGCTTGGACGAACTGCGCATCCCGCTGATGGTATCGAACAACGACACTATGTACGGCACGGCGTTCACCGTTTCCGTGGAGTCGCGGCACGGTGTGGCCAGTGGAATTTCCGCTTCAGATCGAGCTACCACCATCAAAGCGTTGGTCAATCCCAACACCAAACCGAGCGACCTTATCATGCCGGGTCACACGTTTCCCCTGCGCGCCTGTGATGGCGGGGTGCTGGTGCGCGCCGGCCATACCGAAGCCAGCATAGACCTCACCAAGCTTGCCGGCCTCTACCCGGGGGCAGTGGTCTGCGAAATCATGGACGAAGACGGCACGATGATGCGCTTGCCGCAACTCAAGGAATTCGCCGCCAGGCATGGCATCACCATCATCAGCATTGCCGACCTCATCGAATACCGCTACCGCACGGAGACTATTGCGCGCCGCGTCGCGCGCACCCGCATCCCGACGGACTATGGCGAATTTACGGCACTGGCGTACGAGAGCACTGCCGACTGGCAAGAAGGCATCGCGCTTGTCACCGGCACGATTACGCCGGATGAACCGGTGCTGGTGCGTGTGCACTCGCAATGTGCCACCGGCGATGCGCTCGGGTCGTTACGCTGTGATTGCGGCATGCAACTGCGCTTGGCTATGCAGATGGTGCAGGAGGAAGGCACGGGCATCATCCTCTATCTAAATCAAGAAGGCCGCGGCATCGGTCTCATGAACAAGATGCGCGCGTATGAATTGCAGGACGAGGGATTGGATACCGTAGAAGCCAATCATCGCCTTGGGCTGGGCGCGGACCAGCGCAACTACGGCTTCGGCTGCCAGGTGCTCAAGGACCTGGGAGCGCACAAGGTGCGCTTGCTCACCAACAGCCCCATCAAGGAGGCGGCGCTTAGCATCTACGGCCTGGAAATGGTCGAGCGCGTACCCCTCAGCGTGCAACCGAACAGCGAAAACCTGCGCTATCTGCAGACGAAACGTGATAGACTGGGTCACGATCTGTCGTTAATCACCCAGGACACGGAGTAAGAGAACGGTGGCACGTACGATTGAAGGCACGCTCGAAGCCGGCGACCACCGCTTTGCCATCGTAGCGGCGCGTTTCAACGAACTCTTCGTAGACCGCCTGGTCCAGGGCGCTGTGGACGGTCTCAAGCGTCATGGCGTAAAGGATGGCGCGATCGACGTCGTACGCGTGCCCGGTTCTTTGGAAATCCCAGTTACCGCCCAGCGCCTCGCTGCCAATCAGAGCTACGGCGCTATCATCTGCTTGGGAGTTGTGATTCGCGGCGCTACCGTGCACTTCGAGCACGTGGCCGACGGCACGGCGAGCGGCATTGCCCACGTCGCGCTGGCCGCCGATATCCCCGTCATCAACGGCCTGATTGCGGCCGAAACCCTCGAACAAGCCATGGAACGATCCGGCGCCAAGCTCGGCAACAAAGGCTTCGACGCCGCCATGGCCGCCCTGGAAATGGCGAACCTGCTGCAGCAACTGTAGGCGCGCCGCCACTTTCGATTCTCGTCGCATACTCCAGTGGGCTGCATCCGCCCGAGAGCTTCCACTGCAGGCATGCTCGATTTGCAAGCCATTCTCGCAGCCGATGTGTAGCGGCATTCTTGTGAGTGAGCCACGCCTTGCCCCTACTTGCGGTACAGTGAAATCAAGGAGTGTGCCGCAGGCATGGCAGGAATTCAATGAACCCAGGGGCGATGAAGCTCTTTACCATTGCAAGCATCACGGTACGAGTCCACTACACGTGGTTCTTGGCGTTTTTGCTCATCGCCTGGTCGGTGCCGCGTACTATGTTTCCGTTCGGTTATTTTGGCTGGACGGAATTGACGTATTGGATTGTGGGGAGCTTGGCCGCGCTGCTCATCTTTGGTTCGGTGCTCTTCCACGAGTTTGCCCATTCCTTCATGGCGCTGGCGCGCGGCATGAAGGTAGAGAGCATTACGCTCTTCATATTTGGCGGCGCCGCCGTGCTCAAGTCCGAGCCGCGACGGCCCAGTGACGAATTCTTCATCGCCGTGGTGGGACCCGCGAGCAGCCTACTTCTTGCCCTCATCTTCCTGGTTCTAAGCATTACCTTGCCGCTGGACGTGCCCGCACGAGTCCTCTTGACACAACTGGCCTTCATAAACGGCGGACTTGCCCTTTTCAATCTGCTCCCCGGCTTTCCGTTGGACGGCGGCAGAGTTTTCCGCGCTATCGTCTGGGGGGTTACCGGTAGCATGCGCAGAGGGACTACCATTGCCACCATCGTCGGGCAGGTCTTCGCAATCGGCCTGATTGCCTTCGGCCTAATCTTCTTCATTCGGGGCGTCTACTTAACCGGAGTCTGGTTGATTTTCATCGGCTGGTTCCTGAATGGCGCAGCAGCGGCAAATCGCCGCCAATTTTCACGGGACGAGGCGCTCCGCAACATACCCGTATCCAGCCTGATGCGCGCCAATCCACCTATCGTACGCCCCGATGAGACCATGGACCGCGTCGTGCTCACCATGCTCCTACGCGATGGTGTCCGCTCAGTGCCGGTTGTGCAGGACGGTCACGTGATCGGAGTCATCACCATTGGCGATGCGCGCAACGTGCCGCAGAGCGCCTGGCCGGAGACTACCGTGGGCCAAGCCATAGCCTCATCTTCGCTGATTTCCGTGGGCCCGGACGAGTCCATCCTTCATGCCTTCGATCTGTTCGACGAGCACTCCGCACGCCAAATGCTTGTCATGCGCGGTGACGAGCTGCTGGGCGTGCTCAATCACGAAGATCTCGTTCGCTTCCTGGAACTCTCCCGCGAGCTTGGCGTCGAGGCCACACTCGGGCGACGCGAGACCTAGGATTGGCCGGGCGGGTAGGTGCAGAGACTGATCAAGACGCCGGTTGAGGCATCGCAGCATTCCGCTCAGCCCGTCCGAGCAAGAGGCAACTAGACTAAACGGCGCGTTCAACGCCAATCCGCGCGACTACATATCAATAGGCTAAGTGCAGTCACTGTGTACTAAGTCTATGGGAGCCGGGCCAGCCATTCCATTCTCGAAGACTCAGTAGCTTCCAAAAGCAGAAACAAGCCTAAATGCGCTTTGCCCTTTTCTGTGCATACATGAATGGGATTCAACCATAGTAGCCTCTTGGAATACTACGCGGACCCTGGTCTCTCAAAGAGCTTCGTCAGGGCTAATTCCCCTGCGCGCATGTGATCCGATAGCATCTTCAGGAGTTCTTCATCATGATATCGTCTTTGCTCGCCTTCTTTGCCGAATAGTTCAGCTGGTTTGCGGGCCGCAATGTCTTCCATGAACTGATTTACGTTAGCGGCAATTGCTTCACCGCTGCTATTCTTTGCAATTATTCTGGACTCAAGCTGTCGGCGCTCATTGGATTTCTTTGGAGTTCGCGAACGAAAACTTTCTAGTGCATCCTCATGAACTAAACAGAGAAATTGCTGCATAGGCAGCTCTGTTCGGGCTATGGCAGCAACGGTATGATCCGCATCAGTCGAAATGTCATCTGCAAGCGACCAAAACCTGGCATGTATTTCTGTGGTGAATCCTTCCGGTTCACTCTTAATGGCTTCTACAATCTCTCCCATGCTCGCATTCGGATCTCGCAATGCTGAAGTTCTAGCCTTCCGTTCTATGTTGGTTGATACTACAAACCGTATTTTGTTGACTATCGCTATGGCAAAAATCCCAAGAAGAATCCAAACGATAATCCAAAGTATATCAGTCATCAATTCTGCCTCCTAACTTGAAACCATGTAAATGTGAGAAAGCCAACGCCCTTATGTATTATCTTCAACTAATGCTCTTTCGCTAGAGTGAATGTTATTAGATTGTCCGGTTTATCTCAAGCAAGAGCCCACCTACGTCAAAGGTGCAAATGCCATACAATGAAAAGCGCGGATATGCAGCGTACGATTCAGGATTACTTGCACGCAAGAGAGGAAAAGCATAGCCTAAACTGAGAGTGTGCGACGCGTAGCTGGCAGTCATCGCCTGCCTTCGAGTTTGACGGAAGGTCTACGTAACTGGAATCTCGAGATTCGACCCGGCAAGAAATTGAACCCACATCTGGGATGAGAACCGGCTCGGCGCGCGGTTTCACATCTGCCGATGGGCACGAGGCCGGCGGCAAAACGTCGCCGGGACTGCCATTCATATCACGCACGTTCGAGGCGTTATCGATTCCTGCCTACCGTGACATGTGGCTGGGCATGCTCGTCTCGTTCGCCGGCCTGCAAGTTGCCATCATTTCTCGCGGGTACCTGGCATACGACCTCAGCGGCTCTGCCGGTATCCTCGGTCTGGTCAGTTTTGCCATGGGGCTGCCGATGCTGTTCTTTTCACCCATTGCCGGTGTGCTGGCCGACCGCGTTGACAAGCGCCGACTCTTGATTGGCTCGCAAGTTTTCATGTTTGCGGTTTCCGGTCTGCTGGCGCTCCTTATCCACACGGGTTGGATTGCCATCTGGCATCTGATCGTGTTTGGTTTTCTGCAAGGTATCGCGTTTTCACTCGGCATGCCCACGCGTTCCTCGCTGATCCCCGCGCTAGTGGGACGCGAGCGGCTTGGCAACGCCATCGCGCTCAATAATTCCGGTCGCAACATGATGACGATACTCGGGCCTGCAGTAGCGGGAATCGTCATTGTCACGCCCGGGTTGGGCACGGCCGGGGCGTTCGATATTACGGCGGTATGCTATGGGGTGTCTACCCTCTTTATTATGCGGTTGCCCAAGACGCTGGAGAGCGACAAAAAGGCCCCTGCCGGCAGGTTTTCAGCGCAGATGTTTGACGGCTTTAGGTACGTCTTCACCGACCGCACGCTGCTGTTGCTCATGAGCCTCGCCTTCATCCCGTTACTGCTGGGGCGACCCTACCAGATGCTCCTCCCCGTATTTCAAGAGGACGTGCTCGGCGTGGACGCGCGCTGGCTCGGCTTCTTGAATTCAGCGACCGGCGTGGGCGGCGTGCTGGGCTCATTGCTCGTGGCGTATCTTGCGGCAGGCCAGCACGCGAAATTGTTGCAAGTGGTGTTCGGCGGGCTGTTTGGCATTTCGCTGGTGCTCTTTGCCTACAGCAACTGGCTGCCTTTGAGCCTCTTGATGGTGGGAATCGTCGGGCTTACGGCAAATGCCTACATGTCTCTCAACAATACGTTGGTGATGCTGCACACCGACCAGGCCTACTACGGACGCGTGATGAGCATTTACATGATGACGTTCTCACTGATGCCCATGGCTGCTCTGCCGATGGGCATGCTGGTAGACCGCTGGAGCGCGCCGCAAGTCGTAAGCGTTGCGGGCGCGGTCATTCTGATCTTCATCCTGGCAATCTCGTTGGCCGTTCCCGGCATGCGCCAAAGTGACAGCAGCGAAACGCAGGCCGCTCCGACAACGCGCAGACCGGCTGCACTCTGAGTGAAGAGATTGACGTGCATTGCTTCCCTGGAGACACTGAAACTTGCATGCTATGGTCGGCGCACGTTATTGTCCATCAGGTGTGGTGAATTCATCCAAACGTACAGCGAGGTGCTGCGAGCGTGAGACAGGTCGATAGATTGTTGTTTAGAAGACCGATAGCTGTTGGAATAGTCTCTTTGGTGTTGGCGGGAATCGCCGCTATATCCCTCTTGTGGCGCATGCTGGGAAAGGAAAGCGACGCCGCCGGCATCGCGGCATCCGCTGAGGAACCGCCGTATTCCAACGAGAAGGAGTCAACCCATCCCGCGTCCTGGGGCTATACCGGCGAGACAGGCCCAGCGCGCTGGGGGGATCTCTCTCCTGAATTCGCAGCATGCAAAGACGGAGTGTCGCAGTCACCCATAGACCTGAGTGGTGACACGGAGACGAAGCCGCACGATCTTGCGTTCCGTTACCTGGCAACGCCGCTAGACGTTGTCAACAACGGACATACGATTCAGGTGAGCTACGTGCCAGGCAGCACGCTGGCTGCTGATGGCAAGCAGTATGCCTTGTTGCAGTTTCACTTTCACCGCGCGAGCGAGCACACGGTTGACGGAATGCCCGCCGACATGGAACTGCACCTAGTGCATCAAGGCGCCGATGGGAGTCTCGCAGTAGTTGGCATATTTCTTACGGAAGGGCAGCGCAACGAGGCTCTGCAGAAGGTCTGGGACAACATGCCGACTCAGAAGGGCGAGAAGCGGTTGATGGAAGGGAACACGGTAGATGCCACGGACTTGCTGCCAGCGGACCTCGCCTACTATAGCTACGATGGTTCGCTGACGACGCCCCCATGCACTGAAGACGTGAGCTGGTTCGTCTTGAGAAAGCCGGTGGAAGCCTCGGCAGAGCAGCTTGCGCAGTTTGCCGCGCTCTACGCCAATAATGCCAGACCAACGCAGCCGCTGAACGGCCGCTCGCTCTTCTTCAGCGAGGATTCAGGTTAGCCGGGCAAGCGCAGCGACAGTGGAGTGTGACGCAACGCCTAGGCTGTCGCTGACGTATCTTCGTCCAAGAGCGTGGCTTCATGCTCACCGGACGGCGCCGCGCGCTTACTCTCAGATGCCACCAACATCGGTTGCGCGCGCTTGGCAATGACATCAGCAGTCACGATGACCTCGCTCACGTCATTGCGGGACGGCAGATCGTACATCACCTCCAGCAGCGCCTCTTCCATGATGGTCTGCAGCGCACGCGCGCCGGTCTTGAGATTTTGCGCCATCTGCGCCGCTTCCTCCAGGGCATCGTCCTGGAATGTAAGCTCGATGTCGTCAATTGCGAACAAATGCTGATACTGACGAACGGGAGCATCGCGCGGCTCGGTGAGGACTTGGATCAACTCATCATGCGTGAGCGCATCCAAGGCCACCGTCACTGGGAGACGGCCTACGAATTCGGGGATTAGGCCATACTTCAGGAGATCGTCCGGCGAGATTTGTCGGAGGAGATTCCTCTGCTCTTCTGCGCGCTCAGCAGCGTTCATGGCGCCGAAGCCGATACGCTGGTTACTGCCGACACGTTTCGCGATGACCTCGTCCAGACCTTCGAAAGCGCCGCCGCAGACAAAGAGGATGTCGGTGGTATCTATCTGGATAAACTCTTGGTGCGGGTGCTTGCGGCCGCCCTGCGGGGGCACATTCGCCACCGTACCCTCGATGATCTTGAGCAGTGCTTGCTGCACACCCTCGCCGGAAACATCCCGCGTAATGGAAGGATTGTCGGCCTTGCGGGCAATCTTATCAATCTCGTCGATGAAGACAATGCCACGCTCCGCCGCGGCAGTATCGTAATCCGCTGCCTGGATCAAGCGTAGCAGGATGTTCTCCACATCCTCGCCAACGTACCCGGCTTCGGTCAGCGACGTAGCGTCGGCAATGCAAAATGGCACCCCGAGGATGCGCGCCAGAGTGCGCGCCAGCAACGTCTTGCCGCAGCCGGTCGGCCCAATGAGGAGCACATTGCTCTTGCCCAACTCAACGTCATTGTTCGATTCGCCGCTCGCCACGCGCTTGTAGTGATTGTAGACTGCTACCGCCAGCACCTTCTTTGCGTGCTCTTGGCCCACTACATATTGATTGAGGAACTCATGAATCTCTTTGGGACTGAGTAATCGTGCAGGACTGGCGCTGCCTTTTCGCTGGCTTGAAGAGGCCTGCTCCTCATGAATCAGTTCACGACAGAGATCGACACACTCATCGCAAATGTAAACGCCGTTTTGGCCTGAAATCAGCCGGCGTACTTCCTCTTGCGCTTTATTGCAAAACGAGCAGCGATATTGGCCCCGAGAGTCACGACTACTTGGCAACGCTAATCTCCTTCGTGTTGCGGCGCTGGATTGGTCATTCTAATTGCTGGCTACTCCGTCAGTCTGAGGAGTCTTGATAGCGGACGGCAAGACGTCATCGATCAGTCCATAGTCCTTGGCCTCTACGGGGTCCATCCAGAAGTCTCGCTCGCTATCACGCTCGATCTTCGCGAGTTCCTGCCCCGTGTGTTGCGCAATAATCGAATTCACCTGGTTACGGGTGCGCAAAATTTCACGCGCTTCGATTTCCAGATCGGTGGCCTGCAAAGGACGAGACGCTTGCGTCCACGGCTGGTGGATGAGCATGCGGGAATTGGGGAGCGAAAACCGCTTGCCCGTCGCGCCACCGGCGAGCAACAGGGCGGCGATGCTGGCCGACAGGCCCATGCAATACGTCGCTACGTCATTCTTGATGTACTGCATGGCGTCGTAGATCGCCAGTCCTGAATGCACGCTGCCGCCGGGAGAATTTATGTAAAGGCCAATGTCGGCGTCACCATCTTCACTTGAAAGCAAGAGCATTTGGGCGATGATGATGTTCGCCACGTTGTCGTCAACCGGAGTTCCTAAGAATATGATCCTATCCCGCAGCAGCCGGGAAAAAATGTCCATGCCGCGTTCGCCGCGGTTCGTCGTCTCAATGACGTACGGAATGAGCATACATTACTCCTTTTGTCAATTTGTTCTATCGTATCGTAACTGCTAGTTTCGCGTTATTGTCGGAGAAACAGCACCAAGAATTGTCACCGGCGCTATTAATTTTAACGCAGTTTAGTCGCTGCTCACAGACGCATCGAGCTACATCCTACCCACTCTCTTGCGGCCAATCCTTACACTAACCCCAATCCCAAGCGAACTGTCATTTCGAGCGCAGCGAGAAATCTAAGACTGTTGTCCTAGATACTCTCCCCACCAGTCGCGCCACACAAACCGGCCGATCCAATCCTGCGTTCTCCCACTACCCTTCGTTGGCGCTCCGTACCGGTGCGGCGATTTGCTCTATTATAGACGGCCTCCGCACCTCGGTCACTTTGCTGCGACGGGCAGTGCGCAATTTGCAGGCGGCTCACTTGATTGCACACGCAGTTAGCCCGCCCTGTGAGACCGGCCTTGAGCTCAGGCAGAAACTTCCGTTGCCGCCGTCTCAGGGCGCGGCACGGTGGCGTACAAGTCCTCAAGATAGTGCGTTGCCGCCACGGCAGCCGTGGTCGCATCGCCCACTGCGGTGGTAATTTGCTTCGTCAATTGCGTGCGCACGTCACCGGCGATGAAGAGCCCCGGCACGTCGGTCTCCATATGCAAGCCGGCAATGAGATAGCCATTCTCGTCCCGCTCCACCGCATCCTTGATGAAGTCGGTGTTGGGATCGAACCCGATGAAAATGAAGACCCCGCCGGTCTCGTGCACCCATTCTTCGCCTGTCTTCACGTTGCGCAAGCGCATGCCGGTGACCGCGCCGTCATCGCCGACGATCTCATCCGCCACCGTATCCCAGATAATCCCGGTATTTGGCGCAGCCATGAAGCGCTCTTGAATGATCTGCTGGGCGCGCAGTTTGTCCCGCCGGTGCACGAGATAGAGTTTGCTAGCGAATCGGGTGAGGAAGAGGCCCTCCTCCACCGCCGAGTCGCCCCCGCCAACCACCGTAATCACGCGATCGCGAAAGAACGCCCCGTCGCAGACCGCGCAGTACGAGACGCCGCGGCCCGCATATTCGAATTCGCCTGGGATATTCAACGGGGTCGGCGAACCGCCGGATGAGATGATCACGGCGCCGGCGCGGTACTCGTCACCGTCCGTCGTACGCACGACCTTCTGCCAGTCGTCCGAGTAGACCTCCGCGACCTCAGCAGTGAGGATCTGCGCGCCGAACGCCTGGGTGTGCGACACCATCTTCTCGATAAGATCGGCCGCGTCTATAGACTCAAATCCTGGGTAGTCCTCTATCAATGAAGTGTTGATGAGCTGCCCGCCGGGCGCCATTTTCTCCAGGATTACCGTATCCAGCCGTGCCCGCGCCGTGTACAGCCCGGCGCACAGCCCCGCGGGTCCCGCGCCGATTACGACGACATCGTGGTAGGAAGTTGCCATCTGCCTAGCCATTCCTTTCCGGCGTTCAGTCAGCCTTGGAGGCAATCGCGTCGATCAGGCTGCACCCAAGGACGAAGACGTCTATTGACATTCTCAATGACTTGGTTCTCGTGTCATATAAGGGTCTCCGCTGTGCGGTGTCCCTCTTCTTCCAGATTACCAAACCCTTGGAGCTCCCGCTATCCTTAGAGCATCGGTAGGAAGGTCCGGCTCATGTTCAGCCGGCCCTGAAGGCGATCATGGTATCCTACCCCTAGCCAGTTGGCGTGCGAATGGGGAGATTTTCAAGCGCTCGTGCATAGCCCATTGCATTGCAGAGAGCGGCGCTCAGGTGCCCCGTCGTTCCGGTAGCGCAGGTTTGAAACCTGCGTCCACCGGCTCGAGAGGGCAGACTATCTGGCTGTTTTGTTCTGTAAGGCGGTGTGGCCGGGTCGAGCTTCCCGCAAACGAGATTTAGCGAGGAACAAGCCACCGCGCCACTTCCCGAGTGTGTCGCATCGATGCGGGGCCATCGAATAAACTGAGAACAAAGATGGAGGAACAGCGACATGGCTGATAAACTGCGCGCGGGCGCGGCGACGGCAAACATTACGCCCTGGCTGGGCATCGCCATGCGCGGCGCGTTCCGCGACGTGACCCACGCCGATACCGTGCACGACGAACTCCTGGCGAAAGCGCTGGTGCTGGATGACGGCGCGCGGCAACTCGCCTTCGTGCTCTGCGACCTCACCATGATTTCGCGTGACATGATGGAGGCCGTCAAAGAGCGCATCGCCGCGCGCACTGGCATCGCGCCGGACAATGTGCTCATCGCCTCGACCCATACCCATTCCGCCCCTGCCACCGTGAGTATCGGATTCATGGACGAGCAGACTGAGTACACAGCCTGGGCGACACGGAAGATCGCCGACTCCGTAGAGCTTGCCGTGCAGCGCCTGCAACCGGCCCGCATCGGCTTTGCCAACGTGCAAGAGCCCCGCCTTGTCTTCAACCGCCGCTTTCACATGCGCAACGGACAGGTGCAATTCAACCCCGGCGTCGGCAATCCGGACGTCTTGCGACCCGCCGGCACTACGGATCCCGCATTCACGCTCTGCTACGTCGAGAGCAGCGAAGGTGAACCGCTGGCCGTGTTGGGAAACTACGCACTGCACTACGTAGGCACGGATAGCGGCACAGAGATTTCCGCCGACTACTATGGACACTTCTTCCGCGCGATCCAACACTTGCTTGGGCCGCAGACGGTGGGTCTGCTCTTCAACGGCGCCTCCGGCAACATCAATAATACGAACGTCTTCACGCCCTGGCCGCACCGAGGGCACGCGCAGGCCGCGCGGATGGCAAAGGTGCTGGCAGGCCACGTGTTGACTGAGATTCAGTTGATGCAGATGCACGACCACGTGGCGCTGGGCGCAGCGGTTAGCGCGTTCGACTTTCCCCGCAAACAGACCACTGACCAGGACGTAGCAATTGCTGAAAAGGTGCTGAGCGGCAACTTTGCGTATGCAGAGGGGCCGTTCTCAGCGGTCCCCGGCCAGCCGATCTACCCGCGCTGGGCGGCAGCCTACGCCCGCGAAGTCAAAGTGTTGCACACGATGCCGCAAGTCTTGACCTCGACGTTACAGGCATTTCGTGTCGGCCCCGCCGGCTTTGCCGCCTTGCCGGGCGAGATATTCGTCGAAGTCGGTCTCGCGATCAAAGAAAGCACTCCATTCGCGCCGCAGTTCGTCTTAGGTCTGGCAAACGATTATCTGGGGTACGTAGCCACCGACGAGCAGCTTGCGCTGGGCGCCTACGAGACGTGGCCCTCCCGCTCGGCCATCGGCGGGCCGGGCACCGGCCAAGCCATGGAGGCTAGGGCACTGGAATTGCTCAATGGGTTGGCAGACGGATGAGCGAGCTGGTGGCGCACAACAGACCGGCGAGAGAGATTGAAAAGAAGTGCTCCCATGGAAGCAAACTTATTGTTTGACTAGAAGTGAGGCCTATGGACCGTCACTCCCGCTTTCGCGGGAGTCCATTCGGTCTAGACAAGATGGATTCCCGCGTGCGCGGGAATGACGGAATAACGTTCAACTCTATTGCTAATGCCTTGGTTGGCACACGGTCTCAATTGCTAGCCCGCGTAAAGAAGGAGACTACCAATCATGTTCGACGGACTGCAAATGGGTCTGCATAACATCGCGCTGCTCTCGGATGCCGAGACGCGCTCGATTTCGGCGGAAAACCCTAACGGCGAGCGGGGCGGCGGCGCCAAGGCGGTACCCGATGAAAACAGCGCGGCTTCTTTGCTGGGGCCCGGTTGGAAAGTGCGTCCCAAGATCGAGCTGCCGCCGCAATCCACCACGACCCTCGCCGAAATCGAAGGGCCGGGCACCATCCAGCACATCTGGCTCACCGTTCGCCCCCAGGCGTATCGCAGCACGGTTCTGCGCTGCTATTGGGACGGCGAAGAGACTCCCTCGGTCGAGGTGCCGCTGGGCGACTTCTTCTGCAACGGCCACGCCCTGCGTTACGATGTGAACTCCCTGCCCATTGCCGTGAACCCCACGGGCGGGTTCAACTCTTATTGGCCCATGCCCTTCCGCCGCAGCGCGCGCATCACGATAGAGAACGACTACTGGGAAGCAATCCCGGGATTCTTCTATCAGATCACGTACGCACTGGCCCCGGTGCCGGAAAACGCCGCCTACTTCCATGCCCAGTGGCGGCGGTCCATGACCACCCGCGAATACCCCGAGCATGTGCTCCTCGACGGTGTGTCGGGACAGGGGCAGTACGTCGGCACGTTCATCGCGTGGTCGCAGTTTTCCAACGGCTGGTGGGGCGAGGGCGAGGTGAAATTCTATATGGACGGCGACTCCAACCATCCGACCATCTGCGGCACGGGTACGGAGGACTACTTTGGCGGGGCGTGGAATTTCGGCGACCGGACATTCTCAACGCCCTTCCTCGGCTATCCGCTCTACCGCCAGGATCCGGTTGAGGTACCGCTTCACGGCATGTACCGCTGGCACATCATGGACCCCATTCGCTTCAAGCAGGACTTAAAAGTAACCGTGCAAGCCCTCGGCTGGTGGCTGAACCGCAAGTTCGAGCCGCTCACCGATGACATTGCGTCGGTGGCCTACTGGTACCAAACAGCGCCCCACGCGCCGTTTCCCGCCATGCCGCCGCTCTCCGCCCGCTGGCCGCGCGGTTAGAGACGCGCTCGGGATAGATCCCACCCTCCCTCCGCCTCCAATTGGAGGTAGCGGAAGCTTGACTAGTGGTTCGACATTTTTGCATTGATGGGTAGGAGCGCCAATAGCACAGGATTGTAACCTGTGCCCAGCTCCTCGGTCTGGTGAACTCATTCCACGCTACGGCAAGATTGCGCAGGTTGCAAACGTGTCCTGAGCTTGTCGTAGGGACTACGCTACCCATCAATACAATCGTGTTGGACTACTAGCTCTCGTCGCCGCCTGGCTTACCCCAAGTCCCGCGAAGGATCAAGGAAAACTCCGCGAGTAGTGAACAGAGCCGCCCCACCTGCACCGTAGTGCGAGAGAGGCTCTCAGCGGCCATTAGCGATGATACTCTCTTTCGGCTAAAAGTGGTTGACAGACTCCCTTTTTGAATATACCATTACCACAGCATCTTTATTTGGCAACAGCTTTGGGAAAGGAGATCGCGTACACCGAGCAGGCATCCGGCGCGTTACCGTGGTGTCTCGATCGCGCAAATACCCCGTACAGAGATGACTCTTTCAAGAAGAGGAGAAAGCTGTATCGTGGAAACAAGAGATCGTTCCGTGCGACTACAACCGTCACGCCGACAGATCCTCGCGGGCGGCGGTGCGGCACTAACTGCCGCCTTGCTCGCCGCGTGCGGACAGGCCGGCACGGCCATGCCGTCCGAGGATGCGCCGGCCGAGCAGGAAGCCGAAAAGCCTGCCGCACAGCCTCAGGCTGAAGCCGCCGAGATCAAAGTCTGGGTCTGGTGGCCGGACCCTGTAGCGTCCGTGGAACAGATGGGCGCGAATTACTCGGAAGCCAATCCCAACGTCAGCGTGACTGCGGAAGCGGTTTCCGGTTACTGGGATAATTTGCAGGCGGCCTTCGTTGGCGGCACGGGCCCGGACATCTACCTGATGAACAGCGTGAACTACTTCGCGTGGTCCAACAAGGAGATTCCTGCCGACATTACCGCGCAATTCAAGGCCGACCCCATCGCCCAGGATTTTGCCGCCAACGCCTGGAAGACCGGCATCGACTTCTACACCTACAAAGGCGAGAAGATGTTCGGCGTGCCGGGCATGATGACGAGCATCATCACGCTCTTCAATGAAGACGCCATAAATGAGGGCGGCTTCGCGGTGCCGTCTGAGCTCGGCACGGACTGGAATTGGGACTTGCTCCAGGAGTACGCCATTAAGCTCACGGAGAGCGAGGGAGACAACGTCACGCGCTACGGCATGTTCGCGGCCGATGCCCTCGAACAAGGCTGGCTGAACTACGTGCGCGCCAACGGCGGCGACTTCTTGAGCGACGATTTGCGCTGCGTCATCGACAGCCCGGAATCGGCGGAGGCGTGGCACTTCTGCGTAGACTTGGCGCTCAAGCATCGCGTTTCGCCGTCCCGCGACCAGATTGCTGACCTGAGCCAAGGCATGGCGGGCCGCGGCGGTCGTTTTGCCCTCTTTGGCAGCGGCCAAGTCGTCCTTTGGACGGCGGCTTCCAACAACGTCAAGTTCCTGAACGAGGCCTGGCCCGGCTCCGGCTTCACCTGGGACTACGGCTACGTGGCCGCTTCGCCCAATACGGGCAATCCGGGTGGCACGACGAACATCGTCGGCTGGTGTATGAACACCAACTCCAAGTCGCCCGACCAGGCGTGGGGCGTCTTCGCCAATATGATGACGAAGGACTCCCAGGACATTCTGGCGCGGGCGGACGTGCTGCGCCCGGCTCGGGATGACTCCGCGCAACTCTACTACGATCCGGAGGTCACCGACGGGCCCGCGAACCGCATCGCCGCGTTCGAGATGTTCGAGTGGACCACGAATCTGCCGACCCACGACGTCGTCTCCTGGGGCGAGATGCTTGGCCCCATGGGCGTGTGGGCGCCAGAGATCTTCGCCGGCACCGTCGGCGTGGAGGAAGGCCTCAAGAACATGGCGGACGAGACGAACGCACTGTTCGACGCGGCCACGTCCTAGCTCGCGAGCACGACCCGCAAGCTTTCGTTTCATTGCGGAACACCGTGCTGGGGGGCGAGTTACCGGGGCTACGGGGCATTTGTCTCGTAGCCTCGGCGCAACAAGCGGCGTGCAAGCTGCGGCTGGTAAAGTTCTCAACGTGAAGCAATACGAGCTCCCACTGATGCTGTGCACCGCAGTATTCTCTGCCCTCGCTCAGTCGCGTTACCGGGCTGTGCAAAGGCATGGCGCCATCGTGTGCTACTGTAGAAGCGCATCGTGCTGCGAGGCGAGCAACCTCACTGGCAGACTAGACCGGGAAAGGACAATCACATAAATGGCAACTCTGGACTATCGCCCGGAAGAGAAGGTCTACGCTTTCGAGACCGCCGAGATACAAGGCACATTGCGTCCCGGCAATGAGTTTCCGCATCACGGTCTCACCCACCTTGTGCACAAGTCCACCGGCATCGAGTTCGTGCATCCGCTCTACGCCATCCTCAACCTGTACCGCTTCATGCACCGCGACCCGTCAGCCGCCACCGGCATGGATAGCGACCTCGGCAATCCGCGCCAAGGCGAGCGCCATATCGAGGCGGACGAAAGCAGTGTGACCTTGCGGTGGGCACTGCAAGACCCAACGCATCCGGAAATGGCTATCCGCTATGAGATCGCAGAACCGGCGACGATTGACATGACCGTCACCGTCACGCCCAACGCGGCGGCAAACGATTTCGAAGCCTTGCTGGCGTGCTACTTTGATCCCGTTCACGTGCCCCATGTCTACTTGGCCCGCGACAGGTTCGAATTGGAAGACGAGCCTGGCCGTTTTGGCGATGAGCCGGAACTTGCCTCCGTGGTCGTCAATCCGATCTTTCGCGGCGGGGTGCTGGTCTATCCCCGCGATGAAGACGCCGTCGGCATCAGCGTGGACGGCCGCTGGCGGGACATTGCCCGCTTCTCGCCGGTGCGGCGCTACAAGCTGCCGGTGTGCTTCCAGGCCGACCGCGAGCAGCAGGTGGCGGCCGTGCTCATGTCGCGCCCTGAAGATTGCTTTGCGGTCTCCAGCGGCTACGACAGCCCCGACGCCCGGGACCGCTTCCACAAGCACAACCCGCTCTACCTTTCGCTCTTTGGCGGCACACTGGAGCCGGGCGTCGCGCGCACGGCGCGGGCGCGGCTGGTGGTCACGGAACTTGACGCCGACCTCTCGCAGCCGCTGGCGCACTACACGGCCTTCCTGGCAGAAACGGACGGCGCATAAGCATGCGTGAAACACGGGAGAGCGCCACCAAACTCCGCATTGCCGTATTGGGCGTCGGCGCGGACCCCGGCTCGCGGGCGCGGCATTTCTTAGCGACGATTGCGCGGCTCACGGACCATTACGAATTGGCCGCCATCTGCGACCGTAGCCCTGAAGTTCTGGCGGAGGTGGGCGACCGTTACGGCGTGCCGGGACAGTATGCCGACGTGCGCGGGCTCTTTGCGCACGAGCAGCCGGACGTGGTGCTCAGCCTGACGCCGAAAGACTCCCACATCGTCATGGCGCTCACCGCTGCCCGCCACGGCTGCCACATCATCACCGAGATTCCGGTGGCGCTGACGCGCCGCCACGCCGCCGCTATCGCCGCAACCTGCCGGGAAAACGGCGTGCTCTGGGAAGTGGCGGAACAGGTGTGGCTCTGGCCCAGAGAGCAACTGAAGCGCCGGATCATCGACGCCGGACTGCTGGGTGAGGTCACCCACGCCCGGCTCTGGTACCAGACGGGGCAGTACCACGGCTTCAGCGGCATTCGCGCTTTGATCGACGCGCCGGCCGCCCGCGTGCTCGGCTATTGCGGCGAAGTGCCGACCGAACCGTACACGGCCTACGGCGGCGAGCCGGAGCGCTCCCTCAAATGGGATTCGGGCGTTATCGAGTTCGCCAACGGCGTCGCGTGTCTCTTTGAAAAACCGCCGCGCGTCTTTCCGTCGTCACACCGCACGTTCCCCATCGGCTGGGAAATCGAGGGTACCAAGGGCTACCTGAGCCGCGAAGAATTCGTGCAATACACGGAGGGTCCGTCGCTATCTCTTCCCATTCAGGAGCATCTTACGGAACAATCCGGCGCGAAAGTGCTCGAGTCCCTCTCCGTAGCCACCGATCCACCGGTGGTTTGGCGCAATCCCTACGCGCGCTACGGCATCGGCACGCAAGATGACGCGTCAAAAGCAGACATCCTCACCAGCTTCCACCGCGCCATCACAGAAGGCACACAGCCTCAGTACGGCGTCCAAGGCGGAGTGCGCGACTACGAACTCTGCCTGGCGGTGCGGGAGAGTGCGGACCGCGGCAACACGTGGGTCGATCTGCCCTTAACCGCCCCAACATCGGTTGAAATGCAAGTAGAAGCGGAGTTCCTGCGGCGCTACGGCCACGATCCCATAACAGAAACGGATTCCTTGCTCGACGCTACGTTCACGCGGTCTGCCACGCTCTGGCCGGTAACCCATTGGCTATAGAGAACGCAGAGTGTCATTGGCAAGCAAGGCAGTGCGGAGAAGCATCTAGGGGTAGCGTGGCGCCGGAACACTCATGTTGCACGCTCAGGTGCGGAGAGGCTCTTTCCGGTAGCGCAGGTTTGTAACTTGCGTTTGCCTGTGACAGATGCCGAATTGTCTAAGGGTGCACATGTAAAGAGGCTAAGAGGAAATTTGGAAAGAGTCAGTGTCCGTTCGTCCTGAGCCTGTCGAAGGATGAACGGATACTGACTCCTTTGAGTGATTTTTCTTGCTTCCGATCCTGGTGAGCCTGCCTGTCCTGATCCTCGCCGAAGGATCGAACCATGAACGGCGATTGGCTGAGGACTCGTCACACATTTGGCTACGCGTAGAGAATGAGCGGGGACTCATGGCGCTGGACGGTACCGTTGCCTTAGTAACCGGCGCTTCCAAGGGCATCGGTCAGGCAATCGCAATTGCGCTCGCGTCCGCCGGAGCAGACGTTGGGGTCAACTACCACACAGACCGGGCAGGTGCAGATGCCACCTGTGCGGCAGTCGCGGCAGTTGGGCGGAAAGCGATCCCGCTCCACGCCGACGTGAGCGACCGGACCGCAGTTGCGCACATGTTCCATGAGTTAGAGGCGCAGTTCGGTAAACTCGACATTCTGGTCAACAACGCCGCCATCGGCATCAATCACGAGGGGTCCTTCGCCGACTATCCCCTCGATTCGTGGCAACGAGTCTTTGCGGTGAATCTGGATGGCGTCGTACACTGCACACAGGCAGCGTTGCGGATGATGCTTGCGCAGCAGCCGCAAAGCAAAATGCAGCAGCCGCGAAGCGAGATCCAGCAGTCGGAAGACCGGATGCAGGCAGCAGGAGGCCGCATCATCAATATAAGCTCATCCCATAGCCTCGTGTTTCAGCGCCGCACGACCGCCTATACCGTGGCGAAAGGCGCGCTCAACACGCTGACGCAAGCCCTGGCGGTCGAATTCGGCCCGCAGGGGATTACGGTCAATTGCATTGCCGCAGGCGCGGTCTCAACGCCTGGCTGGCCGGCGTCGCAGCAAGGTAGGGACGCGTGGATTCGCCGCGCCCCCCGTGCCCGGATGGGCACGGCTGAGGATATCGCCCATGCCGTCGTTTATCTTGCTTCACCCGAGGCAGACTACATAACCGGACAGATACTCTGCGTGGACGGTGGTTACGTCCACAGCGTAACGCCCATGCCATGATGCTTACTAAAGGACATGACGATGCCACCTTCGCCGGAGCCCTTTGACTACCTGCCGCACCTCCCTGCCAAGCGCGACTACGGCATCGGCGTGGTGGGCGCGGGCAGCATCGCGCGGGCGGGACACCTGCCGGCCTACCGCAGCGCGGGCTTCCACGTCGTGGGCGTCTATGATGAAGACTCGGCCAAGGCGGCATCGCTGGCCGCGGACTTTGAGATCGCGGCGTTTGCCTCGCTGGAAGCGCTCTTGGAATCGCCTGAGGTAGCGGTGGTGGACATCGCGACGCCCACGATCACGCATCCGCCGCTCGTGGATGCAGCCATCGCCGCCGGTAAGCACGTGCTCTGCCAGAAGCCGCTGACCTATGACATTGCCAAAGCGGAATCGATGGTCCGGGATGCTGCCAACGCTGGCGTACGCTTGGCGGTGAACCAGAATGGCCGCTGGGACCAGGCGTTCCGGTCGGTCTACGCTCTGCAGCAGCGCGGTGACCTGGGCGATCTGACCTACGTGCAGATTGATCGGGTCGGCCCGTTGCGCTGGGAATTGTGGCCGTGGCTGTGGGGCCGTCCGCGCGTACTCATCGTCGAGGACGCCATTCACTTCCTCGACATCGTGCGCTTCATCTTGGGCGAGCCGGAGTGGCTCTTTGCCGACGGCTTTCACGCCGGTGATGAGCGCATCAAGGGCGAGACCTCGGCCATCATCACACTCGCCTGGCCCGGCGGGGCGCACGGTCTGCTGCTCAACCACGCCGGTATCTGGGACGACGACACACACGCTACTTACCGTTTTGAGGGCACAGAGGGTGTGGCCAAGGGTGATCTGGGCGTCTTCTATAATTTTCCCTACGGCCGCGAGGATACGCTCACGTATCGGAGCCAATCGTACGGGGAGGATTGGATTTCACCGGAGCTCCAGGGCAAGTGGATACCGGATGCCCTGGTGGGACCGATGGCTGAGCTCTTTGCGGCTATCCAGGAAGACCGCGAGCCCATGAACAGCGGTGCTGACAATCTGCGTACGCTCTGCCTCGTGGAGGCGGCGTATGAGTCAATTGCGGAGAGACGGGCGGTGCGACCACGCACGCCGCCGGCAATGTAGTTACAACCGCTTCGACCCCCGTTGCTAATGTGCCAGAATTGCACCAGCGCGAAAGGTGCTTTCAGTGCTGCTAAAGGGAAGATGGATTCCCGCTTTCGCGGGAATGACGAATAGAGCGGAGCATTTCCGTGTAGCGCGGGGGCTTGTCACCCGCTCCAAGTGGTTCCAAGGTTTGGATTGATGGGTAGCGTAGGTTTGTAACCTGCGCCGTATTATTACGCCGCTGGTGAAACCCACCCATCATTACAATACTGTTGGACTACCAGATTGGTTGAGCTCAGAATTCAATGAATTTGGAGAATAGAAATGCGTTTGCGTTTTGCCGCCATTGGCATTCACATACACGGACCCGGGTCAATTCAGGAAATCCTTGCCGCTGGAGATACGGAGCTTGTCGGTATCGCCGAAAGCGACCCGGAGCGCCGCGCTGAAGTCTCCCAGCAATACGATGTGCCTATCTACGCCGACCATGAGGAGATGCTGGACACGCTGCGGCCTGACCTCGCCACGATATGCAATGCTCACTTCGAGAAAGCGCCAGCGATCCTGGCCTGCCTCGAGCGCAACGTCCACGTGCTCGTCGACAAGCCCATGGTCATTGAACTGGATGACCTCGCCCGCGTGGAGCAGGCGCTGCAGAAAAGCACGTCCGAGCTGCAGATGATGGTGACCGAGCGTTTTGCCCCACCGTTTGTACGGCTCAAGGAGTTGGTGGATGCCGGTTACCTCGGCGAGATCGCCGGCTGCGTCGCCACGCGGCCCCATGAGTTTGCTCTGGCAGAGCGCGAGCCGTGGATGCTGGAGGAGAGCAAGGAAGGCGGGCCGATCGTCGACCTTATGATTCACGACATCGACCTCGCGCGCTGGTATACGGGTGCGGCAGTGGAGTCTGTGACGGCCCACCACATGCAGCGCCGCTGGAAAGAGTATCCGGGATTCAACGACGTGGCGCACGCCATGTTTGCCCTGGATTCCGGTATCGTCGCTACTATCGAGGCCGACTGGCTCACGCCACGCAACACGCCCTGGGACTGCCGCTTCTTCCTCACGGGCAACGAGGGCGCCGCCGAAGTGCGCAGCCTCCACTTCAGCGACCTGCTCTATTGGCGGCACGACAAACCCCGCGTGCACGTGCAGTTCGGCCGCAATCGTCCCGATTCCAGCGGTCAAGACCTCGTGCGGCGCATTCGCGGTCAAGCGCCCATCATAGCAACTGCCCAGGACGCCATCGACTCCACCCGCGCGGTGCTCATGGCAAGAGAAGCCGCCCGGCGAAGTGAGACTCTCTCACTCTAGGGGTGTCTCGTTCCACTGCTCTATTCAAGCCTCGACCATTAGTCAAGGCTCTAGCTGAGCTTGCCTGACTTCCCAAGACAAGCGGAATCAGCACGACCGGATTCCGGGCAAGCTATGATAGGCGTAAGAATTCGCACCTACTCTGATTCAAAAGGAGCATTGCGCTATGTCCGCCGCTTCTCCCCAGGACCCTTACCTCGATCGCCTGCAGCGCGTCTACGTCGCCGTGGTCTCGGATGCGCTGGATGCCCTCGGCCTGCGGCACCAGGTGATGGCGCCGCGCGTGCGGCCGCTCTATGCCGAGGCACGGATCGTAGGCCGTGCTCATCCCATCCACTTTCGTCCGGCTGAGCGCATTCCCTCGCAGGAGGAGTATCACTATATGGAGATCGAAGCCATGGACAGTTTGCTGCCGGGCGAAGTGTATTTGGGTACGCTTGGTGACGCGCCGTCGTGCGCGCTGTGGGGCGAGCTCTTTTCTACCTGCGCCCAGGCCCGTGGGGCCACCGGCGCGGTGATCGACGGGCCGGTACGGGATACCGACAAGATCATCGGCATGCCGTATCCCGTGTTTGCCGCGGCGTCTAATGCCGCCGACGCCGCTGGCCGCGCTGAGGCCATCGCCCACAACGTGCCGATTACATGCGGCGGCGTGCTGGTGAACCCTGGCGACTACATTTTGGCCGATTACGATGGCGTGGTGGTGATTCCCCACCAGCACATTGAAGCCGTGCTACAACCGGCTGAGGAGAAGGTTAAGGGAGAAAACACCGTACGCGCAGAACTCGCCGCGGGGGAGAAGATGCGCACGGTCTTCGAGCGCCACGGGATTCTGTAGATTCTTGAGTTTTCTCGACCGGTTGGCGTGAGGCATGCCAGCCTGGCAAACATGGCCGGTGCAAATGCAAAAGGCGGGCGAACCAGCCCCCGTCGTCTGGTGTTGAGGGCGTTTCAGGGTCCGTCATTACCATGAAAATAGGCAATCTTGCCGTTCGCCCCCGTATCCGGTACGGGGCAGGCTCTGAGCATCGTCGAAGGGTGAACGGCGGAAGCGGTTAGCAGCTTTCGACACTCATCTCTCCGATCATGCTTCGACAAGCCTGTACTGAGATTGCCGAAGTGCTCAGCACGAACGGAGAGATCGGAGTTCATCTTCATTTCCTTGTGCGACCTGAGCAAGGCCATGGTGATTCCCGCTTTCACGGGAATCCATCCTCCCTTTGCCCTAAGTCCTCAGCTACTCAAGATGCGGGGGACAAGCCCCCGCGCTACAGGTTGCGAACCGAAATCAGCCGTTCGTGCTGATGGCTGCGCGAAGCCCCTGTCAAAATATGAACGGCGGAGGTAAAGCTACGTCGCCGGGAAGAGACGAAAGTGTCCTTTCCGTTCACCCTTCGACAAGCTCAGGGCGAACGGAGTGATCATTGACGAGCG
Organism: Chloroflexota bacterium; assembly: GCA_026710945.1. NCBI lineage: Bacteria > Bacillati > Chloroflexota > Chloroflexota bacterium. The sequence goes on along the minus strand of JAPOQA010000041.1, from coordinate 47,799 downwards.
GACGTCAGACGTCAGTGCGCTACAGAAACGAGCATACCAAAACTCTACAGCGGCAGGCCTATCGCCTGTCCGGTCTGCATGCTGCGGGTGACCGCTTCGGTAAACTCCATGTACTTCACACCGGCCTGAGGTGTGGTGTGAGTAATTGCTTCCTCGCCCCGAATGGCACTGGCAAACTCTTCCTCCACGCGCCAACCGCCAGCCTCGTCCTCCGGAATGGGGATTTCATCCAAGCCAGAATCGCCGCGCTTGCCGCCGAAAAGCTTATTGTCTGCGAACCGCAGCGTGCCCTCGCTCCCAAAGAGGAATGCTTCCGGTGTGCCGGCCAAGCCGGTCACGCTGGAGACCTGCATGTGCAGTTGCGCGCCGCAGGCCATATCGGCTACCACGTCCACGTGCTCCGGTACTCGCACCGCACGCAGATTGCCCGTTTCGTCCGCGCGCATCGTCGCAAAGGTCTTGCCCATGGCCTGCACGCGGGTGGCCTCGCCAACCCAGCGCAAGACTGCCTCGTACCAGATGCCCATGCTCATGATGTTAAGGCCGCTCAGGTCAAAGTCCTGCCGCCAATGCAATGGTGCGTCGGCATCCAGAAACTCGCCGCCAACGCGCACCTCGATGGCGAGCAGATCGCCCAGGTAGCCTTCAGCCAGCAGGCGTTTCAGCGTCGCGTCTACCCGCAGCGTCATGGGCGACGGCACGATCTGCACGACGAGGTGCGGGTTGGACTGCGCCGCGGCGTACATCTCCCAGGCCTCGTCGGCATTCATGGCCATGCGCGCTTCGCAGAGCACGTGCTTGCCCGCGGCTAGCGCCGCCAGCGTGGCTTGGCAGTGGAGATACGGCCACGTACCAATGACGATAGCATTGGTGTCCGGGGCGTCAACCAATTCGCTCCAGTTGCCGTACGTCGTGGGAATGCCAAACTGTTCGGCGGCCCGCACGCTCGAATCAGGGCTGCGGTTGCACACGCTGACGATCTCCACGCCCTCGATTGCCTGCAGGCCGGGGATATGTTTACCCCGCGTGTTCGCGCCCGCGCCAATGATGCCGACACGGATCGGTTCTGAATTCATTGTTTCTTGCCTCTATGTTTTGCACGTGTCAAAGACCGGACCACAACGCTCGAGCCCGTGCTTCGCGCTTGATATCCTTCAGCCTTCAATATCGCAACCGAGGAAAACGCGATTGCGCTCACGGCAGGCTTCAAGCACTGAAAAGCTGCCCGCTGCCGGATCGATCACCACGTCTCCCGGATTGGTCACCGCTGCCAGGAGCGCCCCCTGCAACTCAACCGGCTTGCGGTGGGTCTCTGCGTCACGCGGTACCGTCTCATCCCACACGTCCGGGATGTTGTGAATCTTCCAGACGCCCTTGGCCCGGCGCGGCGTCTTTTGCAGGACAACCACGTGTTCGCTCTTGCGACGCGTGCGGTAGCCCATGCCGATACGGCCTTTATCCCACGTAACGAGATCCACCACCGCAAGTTTCGTCTCCGCGAGCCAGGGGGAAAAGCCCGTGCAGAGGTGAAACTTATCCATCCACAGGAACAAGTGCCCGCTGGGCATGAGGGCGCGGTCGATGCCACGAACGAAGGCGGCGATTTTATCTGCATCCATTTGCGTGAGCGCGGAACGACCCCGGTTTCTGCTGCGACCCTCATTGCCGTACGACATCTTGTCCAACAGCCCGCGGTACTGGGGATCGAGAAAGGCGACGGGAAACTTGCCTTCCGGCAAATGGGCCAGAAACTCCAAGCCATCCATCTGCAGTCTGGTGTTGTATGCGAAGTGGTCGGGAAGCTCCAACGCCGGCATGACCAAGCTGCGCACCGGCGAGAACACTGATGGAACTGTGGACTCCGGTTCGTCGGATTGGGATTCAGTTTTGGGATCGGCCATAGAGCGTTCCCCTACTTAACAAGAGGCTGGGACGAACAGTAGTCGGGCAAGGCAGCCGTTACACTTCATGGCTAACTGCGGCCTTCACGGGCTACCTGCATTTTACGCTGCGAGACTCTCTGCAACAACCTGACCGGCCCAGGCAAGAGGACCGCTTGTTTGCTATTCCGTCCAGGTTCAGAGGAACGCAATCCTCTAAAGGCTGCATGCAGACCCCGTTCCTGTTCCGTGCTTGCTGAGCGTGCCTGTCCGGAGCTAGCCGAAGGGTCGAGGCACGGCTCAGGACACATGCTCAATGCATCATTCAGCCACTAACCGGAAACCAGACCGGGCTCGACCAGGCTGTGCGGCCGTCCTCTTGCACCGCGCGCACGTAGTAGTAGGTCCAATCCTCGCCGTCGCCGTTGCGGACACTGGGGGATACCTTCTGCACTTTTTCGAGCGGATCGGAATCTTCCAAAGTGCCTTCGTGGTAGTAGTCGTCGGCGTGGAAGCGTTTCACGTCCACGCCGTTGCGGACTAAGGTGACAGACCGGATGCGCTCGCTGCCGGAGACGCTGAAAGCGACAGTGCGGGGGCTTTCGTCGAGGGCGGGCCCTTCCGCGCCCATCGGCAAGCCGTTCGTCTCTGTCCATAGACCGATTTTGCGGCCGGAGGCCGCGATGCAGCGCCGGGCGCGCAGTGCCTCGAAGATGCCTTCTCGCGAGAATTCCTTTACGTAGAGTCCGCCGATACCGGTGCCCAGGGCGTTCATGCGCAGTTGGCTGAGGCGCGCCAGGCGCTTGGAGTTCGCCGCGTTTGGTTGCTGCGAATTGAAGTAGTGTCCTCCAGCATGGCCGGTGTGGTTATCGCCGCCGCCGATGACGCCTACGCGGCTTGCTCTGGCCAGTCCATCCTGGAGAAAGCTGCCGGTAGCGCTCGGCGACCAGTTAGGATCGCACTCATGGGGATTGCCTTGATACTCGTAGTTGCCCCAGAGCGAGGTGATCTCCACCACCGGTTCCCAGTGCGCATGGTGTTGCGACCAATCATAAGGAGTAGCGTCACGCGCGAGATGGTGTGGGATGCTGATGGAGTCGTACGGCAAGTCGTCAAGCTGCTGCCAGAGCTGAGCGAGCTGCGTTACTTCCGCGCCGCTGCGCAGGATGGGGGGCTCGTCATGATCGAAGAACGTATTGCGGTGGCCCCATTGCCGATCCCCGGGCGCGTTCCACTCATACCCGGGAACAGTCACGAAGCGGCCCGGCTCGTGGTAATGATGGTTGGCAGCCAGAATTTCCGACCACTCGTCCTCCACCAGCATCCTGCCGTTACCCGACCACGTATGATCGGTCACCGCGCCAAAGTCCATGCCAGCCACGTCTCGGGCGTAGCGGTAACAATCGGCGGGCGAGCCGTCAAAGCCGTCGGGAAGCGTCTCTTCACCCCAATAGCACGACGAGAAATAGGAATGAATGTGCAGGTCTCCCCAAACCAGGCGAAATTCTGTCGGTTGTCTTACCATCGGCTACGTGCTCCCATGCGGTTTCATCACGCCACACTGAGTCCTTGCGTACCATTGTACGTCGTCTCCGGGTTGCATGCAGTGCGGAAGTTCTCTCGCCGATCGTCCACGACGGCTTTGAATATCTCAGCGCAATCGCTGTACACTGTGGTCAAGGTGTTTGCATGCTCTTGACAGGAAGACTCCTGGCAAGGCGCGGTCTGCTTGCCGGTTCCTCCACGGTTGAGGCTGCCGGCAGCAGGGAATCTTCAGAGGAAAGAAGCCTGAGCAACGATTAGAAGGACGTCATGATGTTCGAGAAAGCATTCAAAGATGACTTTGAGCAGAACGGCTATACAATAGCGCGAGGGCTATTTCCACCGGACGAGGTAGCGGCGCTCACCGATCACTACATGTACTTGCGGCAGAACGGCACCTATAAAGGCGACTCTGCCGGCGTGGAAGCGCCGAATGGAGACGCTGCGGCAGACCCCTTGAAGCAGTTTCCCCGCATGATCCACATGCACCGCTGGGACGACCTGAGCCTGCAGTGGATGTTGGACCCGCGTTTCAGGGAGGGTCTGGCGACGCTCCTGGGTGGGGATCCATTTGCGGTGCAGACCATGATCTACTTCAAGCCGCCGGGCGCGCGGGGACAGGCGCTGCATCAGGACCAGTTCTACTTGCAGGTGGAACCCGGCACGTGCATGGCCGCTTGGCTCGCCCTCGATGATTGCGATGAGGCAAACGGCTGCTTGCAGGTGGTGCCCGGCAGTCACACGCTGCCGGAACTGTGCACGGAAGAGGCGGACACCGCCCAGAGCTTTACGGACGTCACGGTGCCGTTGCCGGATCAGGTGCAGACCGTTCCTGTCTTGATGGATGCCGGCGACGTGCTATTCTTCAACGGCCAGCTCATCCACGGCAGCTATCCGAATGCGACTGCCGACCGCTTTCGCCGTTCCCTTATCGGCCACTACATCATGGGCAGCGCCGAAAAGGTATCAAAATACTACCATCCGGTGTTGCGCATGGACGGCAGCGTTGTAGACCTCGGCAATAGCGAGCGGGGCGGCCCATGCGGCGTGTGGGTGGAAGAAGACGGACGACCTGTAGTGGAAATGGCGGTTGGGGAGTAGGCTGGGGCGTGTCTCTTACGTTTGCGCTGAGCCTGTCGGAGGAATCAAGTAGTCCAGTGGACGTACGGCCCGCAGGCCGATGCGTCTACTGCGCCCCGAGTTGCAGGCTGGCCCATATCAGGGCCGCGTAGAACATGTAGGGGCCGGTAAAGAGCAGGCTGTCGATGCGGTCCAGGACGCCGCCGTGGCCGGGGATGAGTGTGCCGGATTCTTTCACTTCCGCCCCGCGCTTGAGCAGAGATTCCACCAGGTCACCGAGTTGCGCCACCACCGCGGCGCCGAGACCAATGAGGCCCGCCAAAATGGGGCTAAGTGGGAATGGGGTGAATTGGGCATAGAGCGCTGCGACCATCACGGCGACGAACGCTCCGCCAAGCGTACCCTCCAGCGTCTTACCGGCGCTCAAGTGCTGGAAGATTCTGCGTTTGCCAATGCCTCGGCCTACAAGATACGCCCCCGTGTCATAAGCCCACGTAACGACCAGGGCAAAGATGAGCCACAGCTCGCCTCGTACGTAGATGTAGTCGCGGAGCGCCACGGTGTGGCCGAGCAGCCAGCCAATGTACATCGCTCCGGCGACCGCCATGGCCCAGCCCGTAAAGACCTGTGTATGACCCTGAGCCCGGGGAAGCAGCAATGCCCATAGCGAGCAGAGCACAATTAACGTGAAGAAGAGCGGCGGTAGAATAACGAGCTCGGCGTATCCCGCCCAGATTAGGCTGTAAGGCCACAGGAAGAAACCGAGGGCCAGCGCACCGGCCGTGACGCGCTGCATGGCAAGCCCCATCGTGCGTACGAGATAGACGTACTCCCAAAGGGCAAGGCCGCCAAGAGCCAGCATGCCGATGAGCAGCCAGGGATTGCCGAAGTAGGCTAACGCGAGCAGAAGAGGGGCATAGACGATTGCAGAGAGCGCACGCGCCGCAAGCTCCTGCCAGCGCGTACGTGTCGTATCGCGGCCCGCCTGGCCGCGCCTACCGTTTCGCTTTGCCATTCCGGCTGTTGGCAAGACGGCCGCTGCCAGTGAGGTCGTCACGTCCAGCAAGGCCGTCGCTATTCGCCAGGCCGCCGAACTTGCGCTCTCGATGGCTGTAATTTGCGAGCGCGGCGTAGAACTCTTTGCGCCCAAAGTCCGGCCAGTAGACCTGCGCGGCGTAGTATTCGGCGTAGGCAGCTTGCCAAAGCAGGAAGTTGGAAAGCCGCATTTCGCCCGCCGTGCGAATCACGAGATCGGGATCGGGCAGATTGCGCGTATACAGGTGCTGGCCAATCGTCTCTTCCGAGATGTGCGATGCAGGCACGCCTGCTGCAACGATCTCACGCACAGCATCTACGATTTCGCTGCGTCCACCATAATTGAAGGCAAAATTTATCGTAAGGCGGTTGTTGTCGCGCGTTGCATTCTCAAGCTGGTCGATTGCCACCTGCAAGGTTGAGGGCACGACATCCCGCCGCCCGATGGAGCGGACCTGTATCTGGTTCTCGACAATCGCGCCTTGTTCGCGCTCGATCGTCTCCTCCAGCAGCGTCATGAGCCCGCTGACTTCGTCCTCGGGGCGCGACCAGTTTTCTGTTGAAAAAGCATAGAGCGTGAGGACTCTGACCCCGAAATCCACCGCCGCCTCAGCAACTTCACGGACACAGCGCGCTCCGGCGCGATGCCCTTCCAAACGCGCGAGACCGCGCTGTGCTGCCCAGCGCCCATTACCGTCCATCACGATGCCGACGTGGACGGGTATAACCGTGAGAGGAGGAAACGACTCCGCCTCTTCAGGTGCAGGCTTAAGGGCTTTTGGTGACGTAGGCTCCATCGCTAGATGGTCAGAATCTCCTGCTCTTTATCGGCAAGAACTTTGTCGACGCGCTCGATCTCTGTATCGGTGAGCTTTTGCAGGTCGCCCTGGGCGCGGCGGATGTCATCCTCGGAGACGCTGCTATTCTTCTGCTGCTTGCGCAGCTCGTCCTGCGCGGAACGCCGGCTATTGCGAATGGCAACACGGGCCTCTTCTGCCCGCTGCCGGACCATCTTCGCAAGCTCTTGGCGGCGTTCCGCCGTGGGCTGGGGTAGGGCAATGCGGATGACCGTGCCGTCGTTCGAAGGAGTGATACCGAGTTCCGACTTTAGAATCGCCCGCTCAATGGCAGGAATCGACTGCTTGTCCCAGGGCTGAATGACGATGAGCCGCGGCTCCGGCACGATGATTGTGGCTACTTGATTGAGAGGCAGCTCCGTACCGTAGTACTCCACTGCGATCTCTTCCACAAGAGCCGTGGAGGCTCTTCCCGTGCGAATGCGGGCGACATCACGCTGCAATGCCTCTGTCGCGAGGCCCATAGCGATTTCCGTTTCCTCAAGAATCGGCTCCAGCATCGTCCCTATCTCCTATCAGGGTCCCCACCGGTTCCCCTTGCAGCAACCGCTCCAAGGCGCCGGAGTGTTCCAGCTTGAAGACCGCTATGGGAAGGCTGTTTTCCATGCAGAGCGAGATTGCGGTACTATCCATCACCTTTAGGCCCATGTTGAGGGCGTCGAGGTACGTTAGGTAGTCAAACTTCCTGGCCTGCGGATTCTCAATTGGGTCGCTCTCATATGCACCGTCAACCTTCGTGGCCTTTATGAGAATTTCTGCGTTTATCTCCATGGCGCGCAGGGCACCGGCCGTATCGGTCGTGAAGAAGGGGTTGCCCGTACCGGCGCTGAAGACGACAACCCGGTCCTGCTCCAGATGGTCGATGGCGCGCGCGCGAATATACGGTTCGGCTACTTCTCGCATTTCAATTGCCGTCTGCACGCGGGCGTCCAGGCCTTCCCGCGAGAGCGCATCCTGCAGGGCCAAGGCATTGATAACTGTGGCCAACATGCCCATATAATCGGCAGTGGCACGATCCATGCCCTGGTCGGCTGCCAACTCGCCCCGCCAGATGTTGCCGCCGCCGATAACGACCCCTATCTGTACTCCTAAGCGGCGGGCGGAAGCGATCTGCTTGGCGATGTTGCGCGCGATAGCAAGATCTATGCCATACTCGCCCTTGCCCTTCCCCATAAGCGCCTCGCCGCCAATCTTAAGCAGCACACGCCTATAGCGTAGCATTGCCATGGGACCTCTCTGATCGTGCAGCGCCGGATCGCCAGCGCAACATACTAAAAGAGCACGCGTCGCTCGCGTGCTCTCTAGATGCCGCGTTCGTAGCGGCAGAAGCGCCGAATGACAACATTCTCGCCGGTCTTTGCAATAGTCTGCTTGACGAGATCTGCAACAGTGAGCGACGGGTCGCGTACGAATGGCTGCGCCAGCAGCACGGTCTCTTCGGAATTGCCATCATATCCCTCGGGCAATTCTTCCTCGCTGACAAACTCCGGGCTCATGCCGGCAATGTGCAAGGCAATCTCGTGTACGAGGTTCTGAAACTCTTCCGTGCGCGCCACAAAGTCCGTTTCGCAGTTTACCTCCACGAGGACGCCAACCCGTCCGTTGCCGTGGATATACGAGTGCACTAAGCCCTGCGAAGCCTCTTTGCCGGCGCGTTTCTCCGCTTTTGCCAATCCTTGCGCATCCAGAAGCTTTTTCGCCGCTTGATGGTCCCCGTTCGCTTCCTCCAGAGCTCGCTTGCAGTCCATTATGCCCGCGCCGGTTTCCTCGCGCAGCGACTTGATATCCGTGATCGTCACTGTTGCCATTTCTTGAAATCTAACTCCCTCTGCGTAGTAGCGTCATTCCACAAGACGGCAGCTTAGCCCGCATCCTCTTCGGCAGCCACTTCTCCGGATTCAATATCCTCTTCTGCCGTAGGATCGGCAGCTACTGCCTCCATGGCCTTCTCGGCTTCTGCCTCAGCCGATTGGGCCGCGCGCAGCTCTTGCCCCCGGTTGATTGCGTCTGCTATGAGTTGCGTAATGAGACGAATCGACTTGATGGCATCGTCATTGCCCGGAATCGAAAAGTCCACCTGATCGGGGTCACAATTGGTGTCAAGCAACGCAATGACGGGGATGCCAAGCTTTTGCGCCTCTGCGACGGCAATGTGCTCGCGCACAGTGTCTACCACGTAGAGAGCAGAAGGTAAGCGGTGCATGTCGCGAATACCGTTGAAGAAACGCTGGAGCTTTGCCAGGCGGTCCTGGAGGCGGCCAACCTCTTTCTTAGAGAAACTCTGCCAGGCGTTGTTCGCCTGCTCGGCTTCCATTTCCTTCATTCTCGCTAAGCGCCGGCTGATCGTGGAATAATTCGTCAGCATGCCGCCAAGCCATCGCTGATTCACAAACGGCATCCCTACACGAGAGGCCTCTTGTTCCACTATGTCCTGTGCCTGCTTTTTTGTTCCCACAAACAAGACTTCGCGGTTATGCAACGCCAGTTCGCTGGCGAAATCGCAGGCTTCCTGAAGTCCGCTTGCGCTCTTTTCAAGATCGATGATGTGGATCTTGCTTCGCGCCATGTAAATGTACGGCTTCATCTTGGGATTCCACCGATTGGTGGGATGCCCAAAGTGCACGCCGGCGTCAAACAGATCCCTAAGACTCGCTACGGCCATTCGTTCGCGACCCCTTCTGCACTCCTGCACCTTGTGGCGGTCAAATTAACCGCTACTTTACTTCCTTCTAAAGCCTGACACGCACATTCCTCGTGTTGGCTCATTGGTTATCTAAACCAGTATACCGTTTCAGGCGCGTGCGCGGCAACGCACCTATACGTTGTGCGTGTTCGTTTTCTTTGTCTTTCACTCCGCAGCGACGCTCGCTCGCCACGTGAATTCTGTCTGCGCGGACGCTAGATAACATCCACATGCGCCGCCAATGCGAGCTTAAGCTTCTCTCCGTGTGGGCTGCTCATGATTTGGGGTCAAGCCACTGACCCGCCATGTCCGCTACGGCTGAACCAATGCTCAGCGAGGCAGTCGCCGCAGGCGAAGGCGCATTGAGCACGTGGATCATGCGTGATTCCTGCACGATGTGGAAATCATCCACCAGGTTCCCTTGCCGGTCCAACGCTTGGGCCCGTACGCCCGCCCCCGCTCGCACTAAATCCCCGCCGGTGACGTCCGGCACGAGCTTCTGCAACTCTTTCACCATCGCCTTTTTATACAATGAGCGGTACACTTCACCCAGTCCGGTGCGCCAGTATCGCGCCGCCATGCGCCAGAAACCCGCATAGCCCAAGATATCCAGCGTATCGCCGACGCTCACGTCACGCCACCGATATCCCTGCCGCTTGAAGGCGAGCACGGCGTTCGGCCCTACCTCGATTGCCCCACTGATGCGCCGCGTAAAGTGGACGCCGAGAAACGGGAAAGCGGGATTGGATACGGGATAGATAAGATTGCGCACGAGGTACCGCTTCTCTGGCACGAGTTCGGAGTACTCGCCACGAAAGGCCGCGACTTTTACCTGCGGTTTCAAGCCGGCAGCTATGCTGACGCGGTCCGCATACAGCCCGCCGCACGTGATCACGTGCTTGCTTCGCACGTCACCCAGGGTCGTCTCCAGCCGCAGCGCGTTTGGCTCTGCGACAATGGCGGACACCTCCGCACCCGTTCGCACCTGGCCGCCGGCCCTTTCAAGGAGTTTCCGGTACATCCCTGCGACAAGGCTGTAGTTTACGATGCCGGCGCTTGGCACGTGAAGCGCGCGGATGCCTGTGGCGTAGGGCTCAAGTGCCTTCAGTTCCTCGGGCCCGATCATGCGCACTCCCGGCACGCCGTTGGCTTCACCGCGGCGCAGCAACTCTTCCAAGGCGGGAACCTGTGACCCGGCAGTAGCTACAATCACCTTGCCACACCGGTCATAGGGAATGCCATGCTCTGCGCAAAAGTCCATCATGCGCTGGGATGCCTTCACCGCCATGCGCGCGCGCAGCGAGCCCGGCCGGTAGTAAATGCCGGAGTGGATGACACCGCTGTTGTGACCGGTCTGATGCTGGGCAATGTCGGCTTCTTTTTCAAAGACGGCGATGCCCAGACCGCGGTAACGCTGGGCCAACGTGAATGCCGTAGAAAGACCCACGATGCCCCCGCCGACGATGGCAATGTCTAGTGGCGAATCTCCGCTCATGCCTGTTCCGGACTTCCCTCTTTGAATTCTGCTAATCGCTGCAACAGATTATACTGTGCCACGCAAATGGAAGTGGGCCGGAAAATGGCAATCTCCCCTCACCCCAACCCTCTCCCCGGGAGGCTGTCTCATCAGTCGACACGAAAAGCCACATCGTGCTTCGCCAAGCTCAGCACGAACGGATTTTTGCCTGTTACGTTCGCCCTGAGCTTGTCGAAGGGCAAGTCTACACTGAACGATGCATTTGTGAGACAGCTTCCCGGGGAGAGGGAGCCTTCCTGCCTCCCGACCGGCGTAGTGCAAAGCCTGCTCCGAGCTTGATACGGTGGGCGAACGGTAATTGTACGTCCCGTTCGCGCTTAGTGCTGCGCTAAGCCCTTGTTGAGATTTGAATCGGCTCATCGATCCGGCGCCCGAGACACCCTCTCCCCGGGGAGCCCTTTGCATAACCCCACCTTCAGGCAGGGGCACTCCCTCTGCTGGGGGGAGAGGGTTGGGGTGAGGGGTCTTTTTGCTACAACGGTCCTTTACGCCGGGCAGTGTCAAGACGTATCAGGGCAGAATCGGTGTGTATTTGGAGAGATTTCAGGAGATCCACCCTCACCCTAGCCCTCTCCCGTCGAGGGAGAGGGAACTATTTCGCTACCGCTTGAGTTGCGCAAAGGTCCCCAGAGGGAGCGGGGACTGCCTCGCTTTCTCTAGACTTACGCAAAGGTCTCCCGGGGGAGAGGGCCGGGGTGAGGGTGAAGTCTTCACCTATTCAACCAAATCCTGTCCGCTCATCAATATCTCGCAGAGTTCACCGAAAAGGGCGTTGCCAGACTTCATTGCGGTTGCGCCAAAGCCCACTGCCGCGCTACTGTGCAGGTGAACGCGTAGAGGTAGTAAAGGATTGCCACTATCATGGGCCAGCTTGATAACGAGTCAACCCACTTGCCGGGGACAACTGACCTCTCCCTCGAGGGGGACATCGCCGCACAGATGATTGCCGGTATTCATCGTTACTTGGACCGTGAACTCGCTGCCGCTGACGGAGAAGCGGAGACAGCGCTGCAGTCGCAAGCGAATTCAGCCGCAACACTGGAAAGAAATGTAGCAGAAAAGCGGACGGCATTCGCGCGCATCATCGGCGTCATTGACGACCGCACTTCGGTTTCGGCGCTGGAATTCGTCTGCTCGACCACAGACCCCTTCCGTGTCGCCGCCACTCGGACATACGACATTCACGCCATTCGCTGGCCGGTGCTGGACGGTGTGGAAGGCGAAGGCCTGCTCCTGCGGCCCAAGCAGCCACCCATCGCCCACGTAATTGCGGTGCCCGATGCCGATTGTTCGCCGGAGATGCTGGCCGGGCTGGCGCCCGGCTTGAAGCCGGAGCAGCAGTTCGCGCGGCGTTTGGTGGAACTGGGGTGTCAGGTCGTAGTGCCCCTGCTCATCGACCGTGCGCACACGTGGTCGGGCAATCCGGCGATTCGCATGACCGACCAGCCCCACCGCGAATACATCTATCGCATGGCCTGCGAGATGGGTCGGCACGTCATCGGCTATGAGGTGCAAAAGCTCCTGGCGCTCGTAGGCTACTTCTCAGCCCAAGACGCGCCGGAAAATGTGCCGGTGGCGATGTTCGGCTATGGCGAGGGCGGCCTGCTGGCGCTCTATAGCGGGGCGCTGGATGAACGGATCGCGGCAGTCGGCGTGAGCGGGCACTTCCGCAACCGCACGCAATTGTGGCAAGAGCCCCTTTATCGCAACGTCTGGCGACTGCTGCGGGGCTTCAGCGACGCCGAACTCGCGAGCATGGTCGCCCCGCGTACTTTGATCGTCGAGGCGACTCCCGCGCCTACCCTCAGCGGCTTGCCGCCCATTACGGATCTAGAACGTGTGCGGGGGCGGGTCGGCGCGCCCGGCAAGATCGAACCCGCGCCGCTAGAGGAAGTGCGGGCGGAAGTAGCCCGCGCGCAATCGGCTTACGCCGCGCACGACGCCGCGGACCGTCTCGTGCTCGCGGAAACCTCTGCTACAGGCCCGGGACCGGGCTCGGATGCCGCGCTCACGGCGCTGCTGCAAGGCTTGGGTTTGGAAACGCGCGGCGCGACAACTGCGACGTCACCCCGTGATGCCCGCACCCAATTCGACCCATCCGCCCGCATGCAGCGGCAATTCAACCAGATCGTGAACCACGTGCAGCAGCGTTTGGAAGTGGCGTGGCGCACGCGGGAAGATTTCTGGTCGGAGGCGGATACCTCCTCACTGGAAGCCTGGGAAAAGTCCGCCGCCACGTATAGAAAACGTTTCTGGAAAGACCTTATCGGCCGCTGCCCCGACCCCAGCCTGCCGTTCAACGCGCGCAGCCGTCCCTACGGCGAAAGCGACGCCTGGGATGGCTATGAAGTAACGCTGGATGTGCTCCCCGACATCTTCACCCACGGCATCTTGCTGGTGCCCAAGGGCATTGCGCCGGGAGAGCAGCGGCCGGTGGTTGTCTGCCAGCACGGATTGGAAGGACGTCCCGAAGACGTTATTAAGGAAGAAGAGGGCCCATACCATGCCTTTGCCGCCCGGCTGGCCGAGCGCGGTTACATAACCTACGCTCCCCAGAATCCCTACATCGGCTACCACGAATTCCGCACGCTCCAGCGCAAGGCGAATCCGCTGGGCTGGACGCTGTTCACCTTTGCCATCGCGCAGCACGAACAGCAACTCCGCTGGCTCTCCACACTGCCGTTCGTCGATCCCGACCGCATTGGCTTCTACGGCTTGTCCTACGGCGGCAAGGCGGCCATGCGCATTCCCACGGTGCTGACCCAGTACGCGCTTTCGATTTGCGCCGGCGACTTCAACGAGTGGGCGCGCAAGTGCGCAAGCACCGACTACTTCTCAGGCTACATGTTCAACCACGAGTGGGAAATGCAGGAGTTCGACCTGGGCCAGACCTTCAACTACGCCGAGATGGCTTATCTCATGGCGCCGCGCCCCTTCATGGTCGAGCGCGGCCACCGCGACGCCGTGGCCTCGGACGAATGGTGCGCCTACGAATACGCGAGGGTGCAACGCCGCTACGCCGACCTGAAAATTCCCGACCGCGCCGAAATCTACTACTTCGACGGCGGCCACATGATTGAAGGCAACGGCACGTTCCCGTTTCTGGACCGGCATCTGAATTGGTCACCGCGCAGGTGTGGTAGTCATTCCTAGCCAAGACTGTAATCTGCTGTATGGCTGCTCTGTACTAGCCTAGATCATAGGTGATCTGGGGAGCGAACAATGCTTACTACAGTTTTGGCAAATTGAACTCATTAGTCTTAGGGACGGAAAAACTCTATGCGTAGGATTCTACTGCCTGCAGTAGTTCCATTTATGCTTCTTTGTGTAGTAACTCTCATTCTTGTCCAAAGTGGCCTGCTCCTACTACCAGATGAGGTGTATGCGGGGCTTGGCATAAAGCCGCCGGATCAAGTCACTCCAATTCAACGGGAAACTCAGCCAAAGTGCCCAAGTTCAGGCGACATTGAGTGGCTGCTAGCTACTCACTACGCAGAGCGCTGGGACGTATCGCCAAATTCCAATGCAGTGAGGCGACGCGTGAACTCCTTCTCTGCAATTTGGAGATCCGTTGGTCTCTTGTGCAGAAAGTACCAGGAGCTCGGATACACAATCGGTACTGATTTCGCCGAGCGCTATGCGAACCTAGAGGCTGCGGGTACAAAGTTCCGCAGAGACATCTACTGCAAAGTCAAACCAAAGCTTACGGATAGGGAACTGTACTCCTGGAGCAAGTCCTTCGACTTCTATGACTGGCAAATGATCACTGGTGGTCAGGCTTGCGATGAAGCCTGATGGGAGCTTGGATTATAGCAAAGAACGCACATGATAGGGGCCTACTTGGACAATGGCAGTCTCTTGAAGGCAGAGATAGCGGTACTGTACACGACGGCTTTCCCTAGCATTCTTTGAGTGGAGGGCAGAACTCGTGAATAACCCAAAGCGCCATCATTACATCCCAAGGATGTTGCTCAAGCACTTTGTGGATGAGAGGGGCAATCTGTACTGTTTTGACAGGGATTCGCGGGATAGATGCGTAACGAGGCGGAATCCTAAGACACTCTTTACTTTCAGGCACTTATACTCGTTTCACAAGCTAGATGGAGAGAGGGACTATTCTACAGAGGAGGATTTTCTTAGAGCGATTGAAAACAAGGCTAGCCCAATAGTCGAAAAGATTGTCTGTAATGCGCGCAAAGCTGAACTGTCTTATCTAACTCCAGACGAAAACAGTGTCTGGGTAGAATTCTTCTTTACATTGTGGAAAAGGCTACCAGCTTTGCGTGACAGCAGCGCGTCTAGCCAACTGAGGTCAGAGCAGAATCAGCAATGGTACAGAGAAATAAAAGGTATCGCAGATGGCGAAGCAATTGACTTTTATGAAATGGAAGAGTTCCTTAAGCAGGAGGCATGGCCCCGTGCTATCCCGGAAACGAATGAACTGATGGAAACCAGAATCCTCCCAACTCTCAGGAGGATGAGCCTTTGTGTTGTCATTGTTGAGAAAGAGCAGTCTGGGTTCGTTATCGGGAGCAATCCAATTGTGAAAGCTCTTCCCCACCTCGACCTAGATCATCCAGAGGTGGAGATTTGGACGCCCCTCGCTCACGATGTAGCCGTTGTTTTTCGACATGGTCGGCCAGATGAATTGTACTACGCAACTGACGAATTCATCCAGAGGCTTAACGAGAGAGTATTCGAGCAGAGCAAGGAAATTGCGGGCCGCTCACGGGAACAAATCAAGTCATTGAAGCTGAATTACAGCAACCTAGACCGTTCGACATGAGCTTGTCGAAGGAAGAACGGTGACCGCGCACGATAGTTAGTCTTCCCGTCTCCATGTTCGCCCTTCGACAAGCTCAGGGCGAACGGAAGAGGCGGGAGTGACGTTAAATGCGTCCGCCGCGTTGGACTTTGCTGGGTTGAGTTGCCTACCGTTCCGGCTGGGGAATAGGCTCGGGCTTCACGCGAATGGTGTACTCGTTGCGATACGTGACGAGGCCGGGGGGAGAACGAGGGATGCGGCGCACATAGCGACGGCGGGTGACGTCCACCTCCGCGCTGGTGGACTCGCGCAGCTTGCTGTAGTAGGCGGCGATTTGGGCGGCTTGCTCGATGATGACTTCCGGCACGTCGCGGCCGCCGGAGCGCAGCAGTGTATGGGCGCCCGGCACGTTGCGCGCGTGCAGCCACAGGTCGTTGGCGTCGGCCAGACGCAGGGCGGCGTCGTTCTGCGCGCCGCTGCGGCCCACGAGCACTTGCACGCCGTCGAGCCAGAACGAGACCGGCTGCGCACCCGCGTCCACCTGCCTGCCGCGCTTGCCCTTCCCGCGCTTCTTGCTTTGAAGTTTCTTGGTCTTTCGTTCTTGGCCGCCGCCCATGATGCCCTGCTCGCGCAATTCGTCGCGCACCGCACGGACGTCGGTTGGCGTCTCCGCGGCTTCCAGCAGAGCTTCCATCTGCTCGCAGTAGGCGTATTCATTCTTGACCCGACGCAGCAGCCCCGGCACCTCTTCCTGCGCCCGTTTCTTGCGCTTGTAGGCAGCAAAGTATGTGTCGGCATTCGCGGCTACTGATTCCTGTGGGTCGATGCGAATAGTTTCGTCGTCCACCTCGATCTCGCTGCTGCCCGGCGCGACGCTGTAGCCGTACGCCAGCACCAAATCACCTTTGCGCCGCCACTCCTCGGCATCAGTGGCCTCGGCTTCTTGACGTTCCAGGGCGCGGCGCCGCTGCCGGAGCTGGTCCATGCGTTCCTTGAGGGCAATTTGCAGGGGCTTCTGACCCAGGTCGCGCGTCTGTCGTTGCGGCGCATTGCCCTGCTCCCGGTAGAACTGCTCAATTGCTCCACTCATCAAGTCGAGCGTCTCGCATTGCGGGAACATGGTAAGAGCGTAGGGAGCATAGGCGGCGAGCGCGCCGTCTTCTTGGCGCGCCAGACTTGGCGCAAGTTCGCCGCTGTCTACCTGTGTGAAGATGCCCTGTGCCGCATCCAAGACTTCCTGCCACACAACGTCTGCCGCCGGCGCCACGGCCTCGCCGGCAGCGCGATATACCGCTTCGCGGGCAATGAGCGGTCCGCAGCCGCTCGTCTGCCCCATGAGCACACGCCAGGCAGGCTGTTTCGGCTCGGCCTGAGCGGCGGCTTCCAGCAACGAAGCCTCTGCGGTAAAGGGATCGGGGCGGCTGAGCGGCGGCGGCGGGACGTAGAGCAGCTTCGGCTTTACCTGCCGGTAACGATTGATCGAGGCATCCACCCGCTTCATGCTGTCGAGAACCACGCCGTCGGCGTCTACCAGTACCAGGTTGCTCGTACGTCCCATGATCTCGGCAATCAACGTGGTCTCTACGATGTCCTCATCCACCCGCGCGTGCACCGTAAACTGCAACACGCGCTCCCACGGCGGTTGCTCCACGGCGATGAGGCGTCCGTTACGCACGTACTTGCGCAGTAGGAGCAGCAGCGGGGTGACGTTGTCATCCATGCGCGCCGGCCGCTCGTGGGTGAGATAGAGTCTCGGCGCCTGCGGCGCGGCATTGATGATGAGCCACCACGTCTCACCGAACGCGTATATCTCAAGGGCTACGGCAAGATTATCCGGATGCAGCACGCGCTGTATCCGCCCGCCGACGATCTTCTCGGTAAATTCACGCCGCAGAGCGGTGAGTGTGGCAACGTCGATGTTCAAGCGGTGAGTCCTTCAATGGCCTACATGGAAGAGTCTACCCATACCATTCTATTCTACTGTGATTTCCGGTAGCGCAGGTTTGCAACCTGCGCACACTTCGGGCGAATGAGCAGCACTCAAGGGACTAATACCGCATGTCAACACGTATGCGCTAGCACAGCAAATCTAAGATTCCCCTCACCCCGGCCCTCTCCCCCAGGAGAGGGAGTGCCCCTACTTGAAAGTGGGGTTATGCAAAAGTCCTCCCTTAGGGAGAGGAAGTTTTGGGGTCCGGCAGGAGGGTAACTCCCTGCGAAGCAGGGACGTAATAGTCGGCGCAGCCAAACTGCCTACCGGATTACGGTCCGCAGCCGCGCTTCTACCTGGCGGCGCGTGGGAATTCCACTCGTGCCGACATGTTCAATGCTGCACGCGGCAGCGGCGTTGGCGTAGCGGCAAGCGGCGGCCGGATCGCGGGTTGCCGCATAGGTGAAGAGAAATGCGGCAGTAAACACATCGCCCGCGCCGGTCACGTCCACCGGCTGGGCCGGAAAGGCAGTGTATTGCAGCGCCCGGCTATGCGCAAAGACGGTTGCGCCGGAGTTGCCCTGGGTCATGACCGCCAATGGAACCAGCGAGGCGTAGTATGCGGCAAGTTCGGCATTGCCGCGCACGTCTTCCTCGGAGAAGAATATGATGTCGTAGGCCGAGAATTCCTGCTCGGCGCGGTGCCAACGGCGCGTGTACATGCGGCCTTTGCGGTGCGAGCGCAGGCGGCCTTGAATTGTCATCGCTACCAGTGAATCTTGAGGAAAGTAGCTGCCAAACTGTGTGGATACCTCGCCGACGAGCGGCGCGACGAGCACAGTGGGAGTGGAGCGCCAAGCTGCGGGTATGTGGCGGGGGTGAATCTTTGCGGCTTTGGCGGCGAGCTGCTGACTGCGCCCCGTGGCGGAATACACGTTCTCCATAGAGGTCGTGCTCTGGGATGGGAGCGCGTACAGCATTGCGTCACTGCCGAGAAGTGTCTGATACGGGCCAACGTCTGCCGGTGCCAGAGCAGTGAGCACAGCCGTAGAAATTCCCCAGGTGCGCGCTAGCAGTGCGGCGTAGGTCACCGTGCCGCCCCAGCGCCAGCCGCCGGGCACGAGATCCCGCGAGGCGTGGCCGATTGTGAGAAACATCGGCGTCGTCTGGTCGGATTCGTTCACGTCACGCGCCTCTCTCGCACTGGCGGCAGGGCTACAACTCGCTGCGCGCCCCTCTGGCGCGGTGACACGCGCTTGCGTCGTATCCGAAAATGGATAGGCGCTTCACGGAGAGCTATGCTGCCACGCCATGGCTTGGGCCTCCAACGCAGCGCGGGTCGTGCGCAGCGCATCCGCGGTGACCGCCGCTCTCAAGTGGGCATCGCCAAGCGCTATGAGCGCGGCGTCGAGCATAGCGGAGACAACCTCGTCATCAGCGTGTCCGGCAACGTCCGGCGACAGGGCGCGTCCGAGTGCACCATAGGCCGTGTCGCCCGTGCCGTCGCGTGGGGTCTCCGCAGGCGCTCCACCCCAAATCTGGAGCTTCCCACCGCTAATCCATGCCGTGCCTTCCGTGCCGATGACGGTATGTTCGTGGAAAGGCGCGGCTGCCTCCGGCGCGAGCCAGTTGCACACCACCACGCCTTCGCCGCCGCCCGCCAGTCGGCAGCGCACGAGGCCGGCGTCCTCAAAGTCGGGGTACTCGGTTATGCCGATGCGCTGCGTTGCGGCATACTCCACGGCTATGTCTCCGCCGAACCACCGCAGCGCGTCCAGGTCGTGAACGGCGAGGTTCGTCAGAATGCCCCCGTGCGCCTTCGTTGCAAAGAAGGCCTGGGTGCGGGGTGTGGCCGTGACCTGCTGTGAGTTGATGATCACCGTTTGGCTAATGTCGCCGAGCACCCCCTGCGTGAGCGCCGCCCGCAGGTCTCCGTAGGCCGGCGCAAAGCGCAACGGCAGCAGCAAGACCAAACCGGCGTCGGCAGTCCGCTGCGCCTCTGCCACGACATGGTATTGCTCGGTCGTAACCGCAAGCGGCGCATGGGCGATGACATGCGTACCGGCGCGCAATGCTTCTACGATGACTGCCGCCTTGTCGCCATTGGGCGTGGCCACGACGACGGCATCTACTGTGACTTTCGCCATGAGCGGGGTGAGTCGTGGAAAGACCGGCACACGGTACCTGCCTTCAGCGGCCATACGCAGGCGACCGCTGCGCTCGGCAATGGCAACCAGCTCGGCAGAATCATGTCCGCGCAGCCGGTCGAGCACACGATAGATCTCGTCGTGTTCCAAGCCAACGGCGGCAATACGAAGCGGGGCATTCATGAGAGGAGTTTCTCTTGCGTGGTTCTGGCTAGCGATGACAGAAATGAGGGTGTGCGTACTTCATTGCCTGGTCGCCAAGCAACGAATAATGCCTGGGTGTGCTCACAGTCTCGTGCGCCGTAATCCCGTCCTTAACGTCTCGTACGTCGCGAATCCGTCCTCAACACGGCTAGCCCATCCGAATTCTGCGTCTCACCAGTCATTTCGAGCGCAGCCCCGACCGTCATTTCGAGCGCAGCGAGAAATCTAGAGTCCATGCCGCAGACTATTCAATAGGGACTTATATACTATAGTTACCAAGCCGCTGTTTGACTGCGGGGATGGAGACTAAATCCTCTAGGAATTCATCTAAGTTTGCAGCTTGGTCTGCCTCGCGTTCTTGCCGGATTTCATCGTAGTCAATCTCTAGCAACTCACAGAACTCCCGCCCTGTCATGCACTCCGACATAGGTACTTTGCGCTTGAAGCCATCGTATATGATGCGCCGATCATCTTGATTGAAGCAGCAAAAGTGCGGGTACACGAAATATGGCAGTTGTGAAGCATTGCGCTGGATGAAGCCATGCAGTGATTGACGTTCTGCGGACGACTTCTTGGTGTCGAAAGCATCTCCGTCTTTGAGTTCAATCACGTGGCACAATTGCTTTCCTTCACGACGCTTGAATACGAGCAGGTCAGGCTCCGCCCCCGCGTAATTTAGTGTCTCGCAGTCCTTCACCATGCGCTTTGGAGCCACGTGAACGCCATCAGCCATAACTTCGTGGGAGAGGAACTCGTCCAAGTCAGGAATGAGTGTAACCCGCGCCAGCACCATCTTCTCTAATTCGGTGCCAGCACGGATTGAGGTTGCGTGGACACGGCTAATCAACTTGCCCAGTTGTGGGTCGCCAAATATGCGGGCGTAGCCAGATCCTTCGCTGCGGCCCTCGCTGTCTCTAATGCGCACCATCAGCCGCGTATGTCCGCGCCCAAGAAGTTTCTGCCCCGGCGCAAGGCAGCGTCCATAACGGAGAATGATCCGGCTGCTGGATCAAGCACGATATCAGACGCATTAGTTACCGCAGTTATGAGTTCGCCTTGAAGGTCAACCGGCTTGCGATGCGTGGTGTTCTCGTTGCGCGGGATACTCTCAGACCAAACGTCAGGTATGTTATGGACCGTCCAAACACCCTTTGCGCGGCGTGGCGTCTTTTGCAGAATTACTAGATACTCCGCCGTGCGCCGCGTCCGATATCCCATCGCCAAACGTTCTTTGTTCCATACAACAAGATCAACGCACTGTAGGGAAGTGCCGAGTCGCCAGTCGTGAAATCCTTCGCACAGGTGAAACTTATCCATCCACAGAAAGAGGTGGCCGGACGGTATAAGCACTCTGGAAATTTCGCCCACAATTGCCGTGATATCCCCTTCTTTCATTTGGGGAAGCATCACCCTAGCCTTGCCACGGGTTTTGCCCTCGTTGCCGTATTTCATTTTGTCCAGCACGCCGCGATATTGTGGGTCTAGGAATGCAGCAGGAATGCTGGAATCTGGAACCCCCCCCAAGAATGTCAAAGCGTCCATCTGTAAACGTTCATTGAGCACATGCGTTTCTGGTAGGTCTATGTCAGGTGCTTCAATGTGTCGCTCATGCGAAAACACATTGGCCAGCACCCCGTCTGGCGTGCCCTCGATGGGTTGAATGACTGCTGCTTGCTTGCTCATGCGGTTAGCTCCTTACAGGTAAGCCGTATGCCCTCAGCTCCGGCAAGACAAAGATTCAACTTGCGTTCCGAGTCCAGCTTGCGCATATTGAACCGCGTGGCAAATTCATCAACGTAGCGTTGGGTGTGCTTGATGCTCCACCAGTGATGGGTGCCGATATACCCGCGCTTCACCAAAGCCCAGAACGATTCAATCCCGTTGGTATGCGCCATGTCATTTACGTATTGCCCCGCGCTATGGGAGACTGTCCGATGCTCGTAGGGTATTCCCTGGTAGACTCTTGCTTCATCAGTGTTTACCACACTGCCAGCAGAGACGTTTTCAATCAAGTTGTGCTGTACGGAAACGGCATTGACTACTTCAACCGGCGCGGCGCGAACTGCACCATCACGCTCACGGACACCCAAAACTGCTTGCTTGCCAACTGGGCCGCGGCCTTGATGCGTGCGCTTGGAAGCGTGCTTGTTCTTCTCTTTGCCCCCCAAGTAGGTTTCATCAGCTTCAATGTCACCAGAGAGCGGATCGCTGCCTTGCTGCATCGTGGCGCGTATCTTGTGCGCCAGTCGCCATGCGGTTGTCTGTGTGGTATCAAGACGCTCCGCGAAGAGAGTGGAAGGGATACCCTTCTTGGAAGTAGTCAGCAGGTGAATTGCCAATAGACACTTCTGGTAGCCTAAATTGGCTGATTGAAAGACTGTGCCTTTCTTGACCGAGAAGAAATTACGGCAGTCTTTGCAACGGTACGGCATGGTCTTATGACCCTTAGCGTGCGTCCAGCGAACACTGCCACAGTCCGGGCAAATCGGGCCAGTGGGCCAGCGCATTCGCTCCATGTGCTCGCGTGCCGTTTCATCATTGGGGAACCGTGCGAAGAATTGAAACAGGCTCCAGTCGTTATGCTTGTCCATGTCCTTGCTTTCTGCCACTTCCCACTCTCTATGGTAACTATTATATCGTATTGGCAAGCAAGCGGTCAAGCGATTTTAGGGTGTTTTGGTAACTATAGTATATAAGTCCCATTCAATAGGTCTAGCGTTTAAAATTCTTCACTCCGCTACGCTCCATTCGGAATGACAGGGGGTTTCCCGTGCAGCGCTCGCGCTTCCAGGTGCAACCGCGGCTACACTCCGTTTGAAGGGGCGGTGGAGCTGCCATTGCTCTTGCCGTTACCGTGGGCCTGGGGTTTAGTTGCTTCCCGCGCGTTCGGCACTTCGGAGTCTATGGGATAGCGGTAGACCTTGCCCTCGTAGTTCTTGAGCACGATCTCGTTTTCCGTGATTTCCTGGATGAAGTCGGGCGTCACCGGAATCTTGCCGCCGCCTTGCGGCGCGTCGATCACATAGTGGGGCACGGCCATGCCGCTGGTGTGGCCCTGGATTGCCTTGATAATCTCGAGGCCCTTTTCCACAGCGGTGCGGAAGTGGCTGGTGCCGGTGACCAGGTCGGCCTGGTAGAGATAGTAGGGCTTAACGCGTATTTTCAGCAGTTCTTGGACCAGGGTCTTCATGGTTTCAGGATCGTCATTCACACCCCGCAGCAGCACGCTCTGGTTGCCCACGGGAACGCCGTGATCGTTCATGAGCTCACACGCGCGGGAGGACTCAGGCGTGATCTCGCGAGGGTGGTTGAAGTGCGTATTCAGGTAGACCGGATGGTACCGCTGGACGATCTGGCAGAGGTTCTCCGTCACGCGCTGGGGCAGGGTTACGGGCATCCGCGAATCAAGGCGGATGATCTCCATGTGCGGGATCGCCCGCAGGCCCTTGAGAATGTAGTCGATCTGATGGTCGAGCAGCATGAAGGGGTCGCCGCCGGAGATGATGACGTCGCGCACTTCCGGGTGCGTGGCGATGTACTCGATCTGCCGGTCCCAGTCTTCCTTCTTGACGGCATTGCGGCTACCGACTTCGCGGCGCCGGGTGCAGAAGCGGCAATACATGGCGCACTGCAACTGCACCACCATGAGCACGCGGTCGGGATAGCGGTGCGTCAGATAGGGCACCGGCGAATCCATGTCCTCCGCCAGCGGGTCCATGGTAGTCATCGTATCGCTGTGGTCGAGCTCCATCTCGTCGGGGATCGCCTGACGCCAGATGGGATCGTTTACCTCTTCGATCAGGCCGAGATAGTAGGGATTGATGCGCACCGGGAAATTCTGGTGGAGGCTGGCCGCAGTCTCATCATCCAAGCCGAGGCGCTCGCCCAATTCGGTGATGAGTTTCTCGGGCCGGTTGATCCCCGCCGCGAGCAGCTCTTGCCACTCTTCTTTCTCTCGTTTCACTTGAGTTTGCGGTAATGCCATTGCGGCTCCCTTTTCTCCAAATCCCCATAAATTACGCGCAGGCTGCAAATACCGGCCTGCGCCGGCACCGGCTCTACGCTACCCGGCGTATCAAATCCCCAGGCCGGTTGCGCGCATGTCCTGCGCAAACCGACGCTCCCGGCGCATCATAGCTCTAGTTCTACCCCGTTGTCGCTTACGGCGGCAGGCACCATCACGGCGTCAACCATACCGTGAATGAGCTTCTTGTCTGCCGGTACGATGGTTACCAGGATACCCGCTAGTTGCGCCTCATTATTCACAACAAAGTAATACGGGCTCAAGCGCACCCGTCCGTGCATTTTGCGGACTGTGTCCTGCGCAAAGTCGTAGTGGCGGGTGCCGTAACGCTTACCGTGATGGAACTTCTGCAATACGTGGGGGGTTGTTGTGAATGCGTCGAGGGCTGTCTGCACGGCATTATCCCACTCCGATTCCGGTTGGTCGTGGCCGATGGTGACGCCGCGGCTGCCCCAGGCGGTGGCTGAAAAGCCGGAAGGCTTAATTACGAGCCGACGGTCTGCTTGGCCCAAGCCCTTAAGTTGGTCCCAGTTCGTCACCGGACGCTTGGCGATCTCCAGTCCCGGCACGACCGCTTGCGGCGGCAAGGGCCGCGGATCCAGTATCCAGGTCTCAGGTATTACTCGTTTCAAAGCGGCAACGGTCTTTGCCCCCAGCTCCTGCTTCCAGAATTCAGCCAGTACGGGATGATGGAACAGCGCGAAGAGCAGCTTTTCCTCAAGATACGCCTTCGCCGGCGGCGTCATGGTCACGAGTTGCTTGCGCACGGCGTAAAGGAGAATGTCGTAGTTCGGGATATTCTTGAGGTCGAAGAGTTCAAAGAAGCGGTAAAGCGTGTCTACCGGCCGGTCGTGAACCATGAGTCCGTCGCCGTGCAATTCAATCTCTTCCGGCTTGGCGCATGCGCTAGCCATGCCAAGTGCGCACAACTGATCGGAGACCCACTGCATTTCGGGACGGTAGTCGTTGGATTCATCGGAGACGGCGATAGCAAGCTGCGGGTCATCCTTAGCCGCGCGGCTGCGGATCATGGCGGCAAAACCCTCCACCATACCGTTTGGGCCGCCGATCATGTCGAAGCCCAGGCCGCTGTAATGCTGCTGCATGCTGCCGGTGAGGCCGATGCCACCGGGGATGGAGTCAAGTTCGGCAGCCTTCACGCCGTCGGTTGTGAGCAGAAGGTCCGGCCGAATCACACCGGGCAGATCGCGGCGGAAGCGATTCATGCGCCCGTAGTCGATTACGGTCTCGCTCTTGCCGATGTCAAGGTATTCATGGAAGAACGCAGGAATGGTACCGCGCACGCTGCGGCGGTAGAGCCCGTTCGCTGCGCTATAGAAGGCGAGCAATTGGTTTCCCAATTGCTGCAATCCCTCGAGGCTGTCTTGGGAAATGAGGAACGGTTCCGGTGAGATACGCCATGACGCGCGCGACCCCTCTACCAGGGGACGGTCGGCCTCACCAAACAAGCCGCTGGCAGGAACGCTGTCATTGAGGGCCAGACTGCGTTCGCGGGCGTCGGTTTCTGTGAGTGTATCCAGAGCTTGGTCGCTTCCTAGTGAATTAGGCTCTTGGCTCCCGGGACTATCTGCTTCTGCTGTTCGGCTTCCTGAATCTGCAGAAGTACACGGCGCGTCTTCCGTCATTTCTACTCGCTCGAATTCCTGGTTTCTGCCATTACTTCATTATTTATAGGATAACATGCACAAATTAGAGTGCCAACAAAGCAACGTCTTGCTCTGGCACTTCCACACCCGCCGCGAAAGGAGTCTCTGCACCGCTTTGCAGGCACGTCTGCTATGTATCTGAAGCCTCATCCAAGCCGGAATCGCGGCTTGTGTGTTGCTCGCGAAGCGCGTTGACCTCGCGCCGCAAATCGCCAAGCTGGCGGGTGATATAGAAGAAATAGCCAAAGACGACCACCCAAAGGATGGCGTAGGCAGCAAAGAGATATTCGAAGTTCTGTATCGTGTCCATTCAGATGATTCCTTTTCCTTTCATCTCGCGGACATGCGCAGGTGAGTAAGGGTTTCCCGTAGTTCGTCGATCTGCAAACGCTGGCGCACTAAGAAAATAGCCAAGACGGTGAACACCACAATGCAGTAAAGGACCGTGTACCACATGCTCATGGGCAAGTCCGGCCCCTCTGCTCTGGCCACGATGGGATCCGGATGCAACGTGCGCCACCAACGTACCGACATGTGCACGATGGGCACGTCTATGAAGCCAACTATGCCAACGATTGCCGCATAGCGCCGGCCGCGTTCGGGATCGCCCACGAACCCCCTCAGCATGAGGTAGACCACGTAGATGATCCAGAGCAAGAGCGTGGTGGTAAGACGCGGGTCCCAACTCCAGTACGTTCCCCAAATCGGCTTACCCCAAATCGCTCCGCTGATCAGCGTGATCGAGATGAAGATTACGCCAACCTCCGCCCACGCACGAGCAAATCTGTCTGTGGCCGGGCTTGCCCGCCGGAGATACAGAATGCTCGCCACAAAGACGAAAAAGAAGCTCAGATAGGCATTCCAGATCGACGCCAGGTGAATGTAGAAGACTTTCTGCGACGCGCCTTGCACGAGCTCAACGGGGGTGTAGATGAGGATGAGCCAAAGCGCCACCACCATACCGACCAATGTAGCAATGCCGAGAATGTCGTCGATCCATCTCCTCACGCCACCTTCATTCCTGCCCAGCAACATCGGCATCCTTTCCTCCAGTAACGTTGCGATGCATGATCTGAGGACTACTACGACTCTTCACCCGCGTCAAGGAGCGCAGTTCCTTGAATGGTCCGCTGATTCTGTCACGAACGCGGCGCAATGCGAATTCAACGGCTAACTGACACCGTTTGCTTTGTCTCTCGAGCATACATTAATGGGTGAGAATCTTTGTAAAGCAAGCTAAATAGGCTTCGGCACCCAGTTTTCCATTGTATTGTCATTTTCTCTCGAACCATGAGGCCGAAGTCATCCCTCTATGGCGTGTTCAAACAAC
Organism: Chloroflexota bacterium; assembly: GCA_026710945.1. Classification (NCBI taxonomy): domain Bacteria; kingdom Bacillati; phylum Chloroflexota; species Chloroflexota bacterium. Next base: position 21,118 of record JAPOQA010000041.1, on the reverse strand, counting down.
AAGTACGAGAGAGTCAAGAATATCACGTTGAAAGCAATGAGCAGACCGATCCACGGTGGACCGCCCTCGGCGCCGCTCATGGCATCGCTGGTCGCTTTCACCGCGCCGATGAGCACGGGCACGGTGGTGGGCAGAAGCAGAAGCGGCAGCAGCGCTTCGCGCGCCCGGCTGTGCGCCGCCATGGCGGAGAACATTGTACCGAGGATAGCGAAACCCAGCGTGCCCAATGCGGTAATGAAAATCACGGACGGCTGAAGCACCGGCAGGTTGAAGAGCAGGGCAAACATGGGCAGCGTGACCGCTTCCATTATGAAAAGGAAAATGAGATTTGCCAGGAGTTTTCCGATGAAGAGTGTGCCCCGGTCTATCGGCGCAAGGAGCAGGCCGGTAAGGGTGCCCCGCTCGTACTCGCGCACGAAGGTTCGCCCCATGCCCAGCATTGCGGCAAACGTGATCGTCAGCCACAGCAAGCCGGGGCCAACTTGCGCCACCACCGGCCCCCAGAGATCCAGGGCAAGATTAAAGATTACAAGCGACAGCACGGCAAATGTGAGCATCACGAGCAACAGGTCACGCGCCCGCGCTTCAACCAGAAGGTCTTTCCGGACAACAGCCAGGACTTGCCGCAGGGCGAGACTCACTGCGCTGCTCCCGCCTGGCGCCGGAATGCGTCGTGCAGGGCTGTGCGATCAAGGTCGGCTATCGCGGCTTGATAGACCAAACGTCCCTGGGCGAGCACTGCGACGCGATTGCACAACGCGAGCGCGCGATCGGCGTTGTGGGTGGTCAGAACTATCGTCCGGGGCGGGATGGCGTTGCCTTGCACAAGCGAGGCCAAGAGATCTAGATGCTCTTGGTCCAAGCCGGTGTCGGGTTCGTCCAGGAGCAGCACAGCGGGGTCATGCACAAGGGCCCGGGCCAGAGCCACGCGCTGCTGCATGCCCCGGGACAGATTGCCAATCTGATCGTGGCGCCGGGGGAATATGCCTATGAGTTTCAGCAACCCTTCAACGCGAGATTCCAGGTTTTGCACCCCGTAAAGCCGGCCGTAGAAGAGCAAGTTTTCACGTGCCGAGAGCTCCTCGTACAGGTAGGTACGGTGCGCGACGACACCAACGCGTCGTCGCACCTCGTTCGGCGCATCGGCGCTATCAAAACCCATGACCCGCAGCATGCCCGCCGACGGCCGCAGCGTCGTCCCTAACAAGTCAATCAGCGTCGTCTTGCCGGCGCCGTTAGATCCGAGAACCGCTAGACGTTCGCCTTCGCCGAGAGACAGGTCCACCTGATCGAGCGCGACCTGAGGGCCGTAATACTTCGCAAGCCCTCGCGCCTCAACGGCCGGTTCCGCCGCGGCAGGTCCCGAATCACTCATCGCCACCCTCTTCGCCCCGCTCCTGATAGTGGTCCATCAAGCGCTGCTTCATATCCGCACGCCGCCGCCGATAGTCGTCTTCAACTATGGCGCCGGCCGCAAAGTCATCATCGAGTTTGGCGATTTCAAGCAGCAACGCTTCGCCGGTATCGGGAGTTGCGGCCGCGGCAACCGGCGTCCGTGCCGCTTTGCGCCGCCAGCCGCCGCGCATACGATAGGCCGCATAGAGCAGGGGCAGTACCAGAACCACCCCTAGCACGCCAAAGATGCCGGCCTGGGACCCGCCCACACGATCAACTAAGCGCTGAAGCCGCACTCGCAGTGATGGCGCGGGTAAGCCTTGAACTTGCACCGCTACTTCTGCCCGCGCCGCCAGCGAATCGGTAGACCCCACCAGGTAACGGCGGTCGCCAATTGGCGTGGCCTGGATCTCCAGTTGTTCCGTTTCGAAGCGCAATCCATGCTCTTCAAGCGCAAAGACGGCAAACTGTTCGGTGGGGTACACCATGCGTTTGGTGAGGTCTAGCGTGCTGCCGGAGTAGGGCACCTGGTAGCCAAATGCTACTTCCCGTTCGCCCGGCGGCAGCGGCATGAAGACACCGAATCCGCGGTCGATCTGCACGATATTCTGCGCATTGAGCCCGCTCAGCATCGTGAGGTCTTGCGCATCTGGAGGAAGGGCGAAGCGCAGGACCCTGTCCATCACCGCCCCACCACTTGCGACGCCGGTGGCAAGGAACGTGCGGTCGCTTTCGTTCGCCAGCTTCACCACCTCGATGACGGCAAGCATGCCGCTGCCTTCTTCCATCGGAGCGATGATGAGCACGTCGGTCAAGACTCGCACCACGCTCGCATCCTGGCTTACATCATAGATAATGATCGGCGGCGCTTGAATCTCGGTGCTCTCGGCGAACTGCAACTCCGGGGTGTTGTACGGCACACGCGCATGAGCAGCCACCAGGACAAAGCCTAGTGTGGGGTCGGTAGGAAGGTCGGAGAATCGGTATGCGGCTTCAGCGTCGATAACCTGCGTGCGCTGTTCTACAATCTCACCTTCACGGAGGAAGTAGAGGGTCACTGCTACGTCAGCCGGTACGCTGCCACCCGCGGTGCCGTTGACAACGGTACCTGAAATGACGCCGTCTGCCGCTGCGAGAGTAGAGGGGAGCAAGAAGACCAGGAGAATGCTGCAGAACAGTGCTCGCGCGAGGCGCCTTGGCAAGAAGCGTAAGTGGGAGGCGAACGTACATTCGCCGGTTGAGTTTCTCGCCGTGCCGGAGCGGATGGATTCCCGCTTTCGCGGGAATGACGGACTACGTGCGGGGCAATTCAATTGCTGTCTCGTGGTGCCTGTCACTATTCATCTCTCCACGCTATACCGCCGTCGGTGCTGCGGTATACCTCGCCAGTCTCCGTCACAGCGAGCACCGTGCGGGCGGATGCCGGGTCTACCGCGACTGCGGCAAGTGGCTTGCGCAAGGGCAAGTCTACCCAGGTCTGGCCTGCCGCTGTCGACAAATACAGTCCGGTGTGGGAAGCGGCATAGAGCACACTGCCGTCCGCAGCGCCGGACAAGGCGCGCACGGGGCCCCGCAAGGCCATGGTCACCGCACCGCTCGCTGCCCGCCACGTTGCACCCTCATCGCTGCTCACCTGCACTCTACCTGAATCTGTCGCAATGAAGAGCAGCGGAGCGCTCCCGCTTACGAGAATCGCCACGATACTCTCGTCGTCCGGCGTAGCAACCGGACCCCACGATCTCCCACCGTCCTGGGAGCGATAGAGACCGGTGCCGGCAAAACTCGCGTAGACTTGCGTCGGCACAAAGGGATTCACCGCAGCCGCCAGTATCGCCGCGTCCGGCAACGAATCCGGCAAGGTCTGCCAGGAGCGTCCGGCATCGGCGGTCACGTGCACACTGTCCGCCGTAAAAACGTAGGCATATCCATCACCGGCAGGTGATACGGCAATAGCGCCGGGCACAGCATCGAGCGTACTTTGCGTCCAGGAACGCCCCCCGTCGCGGCTCTCCTGTATACCGTCGACACTTGCCATCAATACTTCCCCGGGCGCGACGTAGGCAATTCCAACCAATGCCGTGGCGTCGATCTGTGCAATTGGCGTTTGCTCGGTAAGCGTACGGGCCGAAGAACTATAGAGTTGATAGATTGCGCCGAATGCGAGCAGCACCAAAACGACCGGTACGCCAACCCATAGCCAATGCATGCGGCGCGCCATGGCAGGCGCTGAAGTCTCCGCAGAAGGCGAAAGGTCGGCAGGTGTCTCCGGCTCCCCTCGAAACCGCCCGCGAATGCGCAGGACCTCTTTTTCGATGGCATCGCTCCTAGCGGAGACCTCGCTCTTAGCGGAGACCTCGCTCTCAGCGGAGGCGTCACTAAGCGCGTTCGTATCACTGACTTCGGTCGCATCGCCCAATGCGCCTCTTTCGCTTTGCCGCGCTTCGAGCAGCGCGAGTACCCGTTGCTTCTGCGCCTCCCGCAAAGCCGCGTATTCATCCTCGGTGAGGTCGCCGTGCTCGTGCTCTAGGTCAATTTCTTCAAGTTCCTGGTAGAGCAGCAAGGTGCGCTCAGCGAGGTCGTCGCGGGCACCATCGGCCACAACTTGCGCGTGGGCGCCCTTGCGCCGCACAAGCGGCCACACAACCCACAGCAGCGCAGCCACCCCGAACACGCCTCCAAAGACCAGTACGCTCATGTGCGCTTGTCCTGCTTGTAGCGCGCAAACTCATCCTCGAAGACTTGCTCCAACCTGCTGGAGGGTGTTTGCGAATGGTCGGTAGGAGCTAATGTACCGGTGGAAGATGCAGGCCGGGTTTGGCTCCAATTCCAAAGCACGGCGCCAGCGACGGCGGCGCCAAAGAGCAGTACGCCGATAGAGGATATCCACAGCCAGAGACTAAAGCCCTCCCGGCGCGGCTCAAGCAGCACGTCCTCGCCATAGCGGTCGACAAAGTACTGGATGATGGCGTCCTCACTCTCGCCTTGCGCCAGTTTCTCGCGAATCACTTGCCGCATCTCTCCTGCCAATTGTGCTTGAGAGTACGCTACCGGCACATTCTGGCAAACCGGGCACTTGAGCTGCTTGGCAATGGTCACGGTCTGCTCGTCGATACTCGCCGCTCCCGCTGCGGCAGGAACAAAATTGAGCAAGAGCGCTGCACAGAGCAAGGCTGTGCGAAATGTCACAGACAATGTGCGCGGCTTCACAAGCCACAATTGTGTACGAGGAGATTCATCGCCGCCGGATGAATCTCGTCTGATCATGGGTATTCCTACCAAGTCAATTCTCTTCATCCCGGTGGCTCCTTAAGGCGGCACCGTGCCCGGCGCCAAGCGGCCGCTGCGCACGTCAACGCGCAGGGGCGCAGGCTCCGGCCACCAGGAAATTAAACCGCCAATGACGAGGAGCGCACCGCCCAGCCAGAGGAACGCTACCAGGGGGTTTACGAAAATGTGGAAACTCGCCGCGCCGTCTTCACCGTAGGCCGCCATCACGATGTACACGTCGTCAAGTTGCGGATAGACGGTCTTGATCACTACCTCGCTAATTGGCTGGTCTTCCCAGTTTTCATAAACGACTTTCTGAGGCGCTACTTCAAACGACTGGCTGGCATTGCGCACGAGCATCGAAGCGATTGTACGCTGCTTGCCCGGTTCGCTCCACGTCGTGAGTCCTTGATACGCCACGGTGTATTGCCCGACTTGCACATTCTGGCCCGGGCGCAAACTCACGGAGCGCTCCGTCTGAAAGAATGAGGAGCCAATAATTGCGATCCCCATTATCGCCACCCCGACGTGGACGAGGTACCCGCCGTAACGGCGGCGATTATAGCGAAAGACCGCGAGCAATGCGGCAGGGTACATCGTCTGCTGGGCGCGCATGAGGGCGAGGGCCGTGCGATGAAACTCCCGCAAGGCGACTACAAAGGCAAAGGTGCAGGCGGCGACACTCAGTATCGTCCAGGGCGAGCGCGCCCCAAGCACTATGGCAACAACCGTAATCAGCGCAGAGACGGCCAGCGTTATGCGCAATCCGCGCATGAGAGCCCGCGCCGCGCCGCGCCGCCACGGCACAAGCATGCCCAAGCCCATGAGCGCGACCACGGCCAGCAATAGCGGCCCGTTGACTTGCTGGTAGAAGGGCGCGCCGACGTTGATTTTCCTCCCCTGGATTGCTTCCGAGAGCAGGGGGAAGATGACGCCGAGAAACGTGACGAGAATGATTGAAACGAAGAGCAGATTGTTGAAGAGGAACGTCGCTTCGCGCGACAGCATGGAGTCGAAATTGTGCTCGTCCCGCAGTTGCGGGAGGCGCAGCATGAGCAGCGTGAGCGAGACGATGAGACTCACTGCCAGGAATCCAAAGAAGTACGGGCCGATTTCGGACACCGCAAACGAGTGAACGGAGGACAGAATCCCGCTCCGCACGACAAATGTGCCGAAAATGGCGAGGTTGAAGGCCACGATGATGAGCACCATGTTCCAGACCTTGAGCATGCCGCGCCGTTCTTGCACCAGCACCGAGTGCACGTAGGCCGACATGGCAAACCAGGGCATGATCGCGGCGTTCTCCACGGGGTCCCAGCCCCAGTAACCGCCCCAGCCGAGGACGTGATAAGCCCACCACGCGCCCAGCAGGTTGCCCAGCGACAAAAAGAGCCAGGCGAGCAACGCCCAACGCCGGGTCGCCTGGAGCCAGCGACTGTCCACCCGGCCGGTAATCAACGCGGCAATCGCAAAAGCAAAGGGGATTGATACGCTCATATACCCGGCAAGCAGCATGGGCGGGTGCACAAGCATGCCTGGGTCCTGCAAGAGTGGATTGAGGCCGCGGCCGTCGGGCGGCACGGGCGACACGGTCTCGAACGGCGACGAAATGAAGTTGAGCACGACGAGAAAGAACGACTCGATGATCATGAGCGTAGCTATGACGTATGGGATAAGCTGACGGTCGGTGCGAAAGTGAAGCAGTACGACAACTGACGAGAGCAACGCCAGCGTGAGCGACCAGTAGAGCAACGAGCCGGCCTGGCCTCCGTAGAACCCGCTGAAAAGATACGCCCATGGCTGTGACCGTGTTGACTGGGCAACTACGTACTTCAGGCTGAAGTCGTGGGTAACAAACGCGTACATGAGGGTGAGCGCGGCAAGCGCCACCAAGACGGCGACGGCAACCACAGCGTTGCGCGCGCTGGCTACCAACTCCGGTATGCGCAGCCGTGCCCCCAGCACAGCGGCGAAGGCGCTGTAAAGCGCCGCCAAGAAGGAAATGAAGAGTAGCGATGTTCCGATACTTGCGGTCATTGCGATGGTTTTGAGTGCTTCAGCCTGCTATCTCGCATGTACGCCAACTGCTTGCCGGCGGCTTGGAAGCCCATGTTGTTGACTCCGTTGGCCGGAAGGATTTCCTTACTCCTCGTCCTCGACGGCGACTGCCGTGCCGTACCGTACCCCACCAATTCGGACGCGCCCGACATTACCGTGGAAGTCACGAACCGGACGCCAATCACTGCATTTGCGCCCATGTCCGTTGCCTCGGCCACCATCCGATCTGCGGCCAGCTTGCGCGGCTCCGCCATGAGCCGCGTGTATTCGGCGATTTCGCCGCCGACAATGTTACGAAAGTCCGCCATTATGTCACGTCCAACGCGCCGCGACCGCATGATGTTACCCTACACGCGACCTTCACGGCAACGATTCGCCTGCATGGTACGTCTTCCGTTGTCGCCAGTATCATCACGTCTTTCTCCCTCGCCACTCAGTACACTCAGAGCCAATACAGCGCCTACGACACGCAGTGGCAAGGTATTTTCTGCAAGTCCCATGCCGTCGCATGGCGGGGACGCCGCCAAGACTCATGCCCCCTGACCGAGCCCAGAGTAGCCTGCCGGAGCACAAAGATACCGCCCATCCCACCTGCGAGGATGAGCGGCCATGTCGTCACTTTCGTTCGACCGGCACAGCGGCCAGCAAGCGAGCATACGTATCCTGCCAATACCCGGGTAGCACGCAATCAAGATGATGTGTAATCACCGCCGCTTGCAGGCGCCTCCTCGAACCGCGACGGGCACTTTGCCAGCAGCGTGTGGGCATGATAGACGCCATCCAGTCCCTGTTTGCCTTCGACCACGACCTGAGCATGATCGCCAAAAATGTCGGGGACAACCCCGCTGTACACGACAGTCAGTTTTCCGCTCGTGTCCTCGACTTGGAAGCGCACGTCCTGAGTTTCGGCGCTGCGTTCGATGGTACCGGGAACCACATTGCCGGAGACTCGTGTCTGCTGAGTTTGCGCCTCCGCGCCCATCTCTGCCAACTCGCTCACCGTGATGTAGTACGCCGTGCCGGAGGGCAATGCGGCCACAATCAGGTAAGCGACCGCCAACAGGATGATGATGCCACCCACGAGGATCTTGATGTCGAAGACTCGCCGGCTACTCCCGCCGGCACGTGGCAACGCCGCCTCTTTTGCCATTTGGTTCGGCTTCCTCCAGCTTACAACGAGCGTATCGCGTTTTCCGCAATTACCTTGAGCAGATCGGCCAACAAGAGCACCACACTACCGGCAATCGCAACCTGCACAACCGGCGAGCGCATGCGCTGGCGGATGCCCGGTACGGCCGCTCCCTCTTGCCGCTGCGCGCCAATCGGTTTGCGATCTCCCGACCGCCGCAGCCCACCGGAAACGTATACCATCCACACTACCAATAGTACCTTAAGCACCAGGACGGCAATGTAATCCAGGCCTGGATTCACCGACGTCAGCCGGTCGTACGTCAGGATGGCGCCGGAAATGAAGAACGTCCAGATGCAAACTTGCACGATCTCATGGAACTGCCACTCCACCCCTTGGCGGATCTTTCCCCAGCCGGCGGCCTTCTCCGCTGTGTCCACCGCGGGCCGAATCGCCAATAGGTAGAAGAACGTTCCACCAATCCAGACCACCGCCGCGGACAGATGCACCCAACGCAGTGCAACACGGAGAAAGTCTAACGTGCTCACACTTGGCGCTATCCTCGGTACCGCGTTGCCCCAGGCTCAATTCCTTGCTAGTGTAGCATGGTGAACCGGCGGGATGTGTACGCGAGACGACAATCCGGGCGAGGTGATGACGACGGTCGCGTGCGGACGGAGATACGCGCGTAGTTCGACACGGTTGTCCTGATGAACAGGGGTGACGGTAGCGCAGGTTTGTAACCTGTGCAGTGTCTCCGGGCAACTTACCTGCGATGAGGCGGGGGACGGTAGCACAGGTTTGCAACCTGTGCCGTATCTCCGGGCAACTTACCTGCGATGAGGCGGAGGACGGTAGCACAGGTTTGCAACCTGTGGCATGTCTCCGGGCACATTCCCTGCCAAGAGGCGGAGGACGGTAGCACAGGTTTGCAACCTGTGCCGTTTCTCCGGGCACATTCCCTGCCAAGAGGCGGGGGACGGTAGCACAGGTTTGCAACCTGTGCCATGTCTCTGGGCAACTTACCTGCCAAGAGGCGGGGGACAAGCCCCCGCGCTACGACTTTGGCTCGCAATCCTGCGCAGAGCGAGCCGTGAAAGGGAGTACGGTGGGAGTATCTACAGTCACAGGATTCTGTTCGCGCGTAGCGCGGGCAGCCGGATTCCATCCGGTTGGCACCGCGCCGACCTACCTTGCGCACGTGGCATTAGAGTGCGAGGTGCCGTGGGCGCGTGAAGTAACGGATTCGGCGACCTTTCCCGCAGCAGTGGGAGCTGTACTCGCTCGCGCCGCCGAGGACGGTATCGAACCCCGCGTAACCGGCCTGATGCCGGATCCCGAGTACTCGCAAGCCGGACTCACCCGCCTGTTCTACTTCACGCATTCCGATGAACAATCGCCTGTTTACGCTAAGCAAGAGTTCCTTGTCCCTCCGGCGCAGCTCCCGGCGCTCGTGGAGGCGCTGCTGTATGGGCAGGATGATTTGCAGCGCTTTGCCGCGTACGAGCAAGACACCGGGGGCATCCGTGAGGTGTTCGTGTGCAACCACGGCAGCCGCGACCGCTGTTGCGCCACCTTCGGCTTTAACATCTACCGCGAGCTCCGCGAAGTCTATGCCCGCGCACAGCCGGAAGGCCTGCGCGTCTGGCGGTGCAGCCATCTTGGCGGGCACCGCATGGCGCCGACGCTGCTCGACTTACCGGAGGGCCGCTATTATGCCTACATTACCGCCGATTCCCTACCCAATCTTGTGGCGCGCAAAGGATCGTTTGCTGCGCTTGACCGGCAGTATCGGGGCTGGGGACGGCTGTCGCCGCTGGAACAGACCGCCGAGCATGCAGTTTTGATGGCCGAGGATTGGCCGTGGACTGCGTACCGTGTAAAGAGTGAAGTGGCCGTGAGCGACGAGGACGACAACAGGGCCAATGTGACGCTGTCTTACACGTTGCCCGATTCCTCGCGCGCAGGATCGTACAGGGTCAGCGTGCGCGAAGCAGCCGAGCAAATGCTCACGTTCCCAAGCTCCTGCGGCAAGGAAGACGAGCCGCAGCCACAGTATGTGGTGGAGCATATAGAGCGGCTATTGTAGTTGCCGCACGCGTTCCACGATGACGTCCTGTAGCGCTGCACCCACCGGCGTGGGATAGGTGATCAACACGCGCAACTCGCCGCGGGGATCGATGAGAAACACCACGTTCTGATGAACCACCTCGCCCGGCTTGCTCGGTTTCGGCTCACCCGCTGACACGTAGTACCCAGCTACTAATTCTGCAATTGCATCCCACTCTCCGCTCAGAAAATGCCAGGAGAGATTCTGTTCAAGCCCCTGGCTTTGGAGAAACGTCTGCATTGCGTCCGGCGTCTGCTCCGCAGGATTGACGTTTATTGCCAGTACCAATAGTCCATCTGAATCTGCTCCCAACTGCTGCTGGGCAGCGGCAATCTCCTGCGTTAAGAGTAGGCAGTCGTCGCTGCACAGAGGGTCGAGAAAGGTAAGCAGCACCACCCTACCTTGTTGGTCCGCCAGGGAGACCGTTGCGCCGTGTTGATTCTGCAGGGCAAACTGCGGAGCGGGGGCGCTCTCGAGTTCCGTACCGGTATAGGTCAAGGAACGGCCGGCAATGTACGGCCATACATACGGCATGAAGGGAAATACCTGCGGATTGGCCTGCGTCAAGGCGAACGAGGTGATCAGGAATACAACCACCGCAAACGCCAGCGCTTTGGCGTGTCGAATTGGATCTCGCATATTCTCAGCTTAGCAGAATCCGCCATGCGCGATGCCCTGCACTCTCGCGAGCACAGAGGTCGGCAAGTGACCGCAGGCACTCATAGACAAGAAGCGGTTTCAGCCAGTCTCAATGATTGCCTTGGAAGGCTAGAAGCCATAGTCAACGTCCCTACAACGTTTGACCGCACCAGCGCTCATGCACGCTGGTGCGGTCATCGTTCGTTTTCCAGCTAGGACTTCTTGCAGCCAATCCGGGCCGGCAGCCTTTACTCCACCGCTACCGCACGAATTGAATCGTCATGAATGTCAGAATTTGCGGTCTGGTACGGCTGCCAGATCCCGCTCGTTAGCAACACGCTGGCGCCTGCATCGGTGGCTACCCAGACTTGCCCCGCCGCGTCTATGGCGATGTCATAGACGTCGTTGCTCGTGATGCCCGAGGCAAAGCTGTTGTGATTCACCCAGTTGGCGCCATTGTACACGCTGACCCCGTTTAGCGTTGCCAGCCAGACTCTTCCGTCCGGGCCTACGGTAATATGGCGTATCGTATCACTGGCGATGGCAGAATTGGTGGTTGTATAGTCCGTCCAAGTCACACTATCGTATACTTTGACACCGTGGCCGTTCGTGCCTACCCATACATTGCCCGAATGAGCCGCCAGACTCGTGGTATCGATGTTCTGGAATATCTGCCAGGTGCCGTCATTGAATATCGCGGCGCCATTATCCGTGGCCAGCCACACACGGTTGAGATGCTCGTTTATTATCAGCACGTCTCGGACGACATCGGACGGGATATTGGAGTTGTCCCTGTCCAATTTCTCCCATCTTACGGTGCTACCTGTAATGCGACCGAATGAAGCGCCGCCTCCGTCCGTGCCGACCCAGACCAGGCTACCAAGTACGTGCACAGATGTAACCTCATTCGCGGCGAAGCCTGACGAACTCGTTCTGAAAGGCAACCAAGCACCGCCACGCAGCCAACCCAAGCCGTTCTGGGTTGCAAACCACTTCGACCCGTCAGAGGCAATAAAGATATCGTTGATCTCGTCGCTCGGGAGAGGATCTTTGAAGGAGCGCGTCGTTTCCCAGTTGGTGCCGTCAAAGTGAGAAACGCCCTTGTCTGCTGTCCCGAACCAGACGCTCGTGCCAGCAGGTACCACGGGAGCCGGCACAGGCGTAACCGTAGGTACCGGCGTGGCCCCAGGAATTGGCGTGGCTGTGGGTGAAACCGGTGTCCCGGGCCTCGGCGTGGCAGTCGGCACAACAACCACCGGCCGTCCCACTGAGTCATGCCCCTTAACTACACGGGGTACAGTGTATTGCTGCCCCGGAGAGAGCGCAGATACGGCATTGAATGCCGTGTACGTCCGCCAGCTATTGTTCGGGTAATTCAGATTGCGCAGACTGTCACCGAGAAGCTGCAGTTTGACCGGCTCTGGGTCTTCCCTGTGAAACTCCAACACTGCTGCCTGGAAATACTGGCGAATAAAGCCGGGTGAGGCTGATTGAATGTGCAGCGTCCCCGACGCATTTGTATCAATTCTGGCATCAGTCTTGGGAAAGCCGAATGCATCTACTCCTCCAAGCGATTCATAGAAACTCTTGAAGCCGGTATAGATGCCTCTGATCGAAAAGTCTGAGACCTTATGGCCCCACGGGCCCACGACCTCTCCGGGGTGGGGGTTAGTGCGTCCCAGCTCCACCCCAAGGTCGACACTGCCGCCGGAGCCGCCGCCAAAGAAGTCCCATGCCAGGCGCCGCTCCATCTCATAGCGCCCGAGATCTGGACGCCAATGCCAGTCAACCACGCCGCGCTGGTAGTATTGGGAAAGGTTTCCGATCTCTTCTTCTACTACCTCAGAGGTCGGGAATCCCCACCGTGTCAGCCCGCCGGTCGCGTTGTAGTGGTCGAGGAAGTTTACGCTGTGCGATGCACCATTCCGCGTGACTTGAAGATTTGGGATATTGTGCCTCAGCGTGCCATCGTCCGAGACAACGAAGACGTTCTTGGTTACCACCGCCGATGTAAAAGTCGTCGCTTCCTGCGCACTGACAGGCATCGACACTTGGGTGAATAGAATTGCAACCAGGGCAAGCGCCCCAGTTACGTGACGTACCCGGTTCATACATCGCATAGTGGGATAATTCTCCTCTTCACAGTCGAATTGGCTGCCAGAATCTTCTGATTTCACTACGAAAGTGCCGCTAGTGCACATCAAGGGGGTTTAGGGAAAGTGCCCTTCCCTAAGTTGAGGCTCGCGTGAGAGATACGCACGCAAGTTACGTACCCCTTGAGAGTACCATAGTTTTCGATGCATGTCAGCTAAGCATAGGCTAAGGCTAGGTGCGCGTTTACGAATAGCGCCGCGCGTGACTATAATAGCGTGTCTTTGTCTAGCATTGGCGGGGTTGGGCGTGCCCCTCCGTTGTCGCAGCCAGTTGGGAGCATTTGATCGGCCCGCCGTGCCAGACTGATGTTCATTCAATATGGAACTGAACCGATCCTGCGCGCGGCGCGGCAACATCGCTTGAGCCGGCGGACACCACCAGCGAAGACTCTAGCTCAAGTCTCGCGGCAGTGGCGACCGCTCCCCGGCTGCAAGTACGAGGGACGTATCGAGAGATTTTGCCCAGGAGAAGTGCACGGATATGAAAGCATACATTGCCGTTGACATGGAAGGGATCAGTGGCGTCATCATCTCGGAGCAACTCTTGCACGGCAGGTTGTTCTATCAAGAAGCGCGCCGCATGTTGGTGAATGATACGAATGCCGTCATCACCGGCGCACTCGACGGGGGCGCTGATGAAGTTGTCGTGATAGACGCCCATGCCTCCGGGTTCAACTTCATGTATGAGGAATTGCACCCCGACGCCGACTACCTCATGGGTGGCGCCCACCAGGAACGATTCCCATTCTTGGAAGATTCCGATGTCATGATGTTGGTGGGCTACCATGCCATGTCCGGCACGGCAAATGCCGTGCGGGACCACACCATGAGTTCGGCTTCCTATCAGGACATTACGATCAACGGCCTGCCGGCAGGGGAAATTATGATCGATGCCGCGATTGCCGGTGCGCACGGCGTGCCGGTCGGTCTGGTCACCGGCGACGATAAGGCCTGCGCCGAGGCCCGTGATCTCCTCGGGGACATCGAGACGGCGCAAGTGAAGCAAGCCCTGGGGCGCCATGCGGCGCGCATGCTCTCGCCACAGCGGGCGCGGGAATTGCTGCAAGAGAAAGCGCGCAGCGCCGTGGCGCGCGGGCGTGAGTTCACACCCTACACGGTCAGCCCGCCGGTGACGGTGCGCATTCGTTACAACAGCACGGACCTCGTCGACCGCATTTACTTTGATGGGGAAGGCTGCACTAAGATTGACTCGAGAACTGTCGAATACCGCGGCGACAGCGTGCTGAAGGCGCTGAGCACCGCAAAGCTGATCCAGCCGTATTCCGCGCCGGGTGGAGACACACTCTGATGTCGGCGCCACGTGAGTACGAGGTAGCACAGGCGCTTTATGTCATTCCGAGCGGAGCGAGGAATCTAGAGTAACGCGCGGGAGCTTGTCCCCAGGCCGGCCCGGTGCTCGGTCGACACGGAGAAGATGGATTCCCGCCTACGCGGGAATGACGGATCGGGGTGAGGCGCGGAAGTGATGAGCTTCAGCCGCCGCACCCGCATAGACGAGAGTCTCGGGCAAGCGCAGGGCCTGTCCCGTACTCGATACGGAATTGCAAACCTACGCTGCCGGAGGTCACTCCTGCGCAGGCGGGAAGTTTGGGGTTCGGCTCTGCACGGGAGTGGCGAGGAATTTTGAAATAGCCTCACGGCATAGCGACACACGTGCCGAATGCATAAGGAGAGAACCATGGAACGCTACGTTTGGCAGCACATGAACCGGGACGAAATCGCGGAGATGCGCGACCACGACGCGGTGGTTATTCTGCCGGTCGGGTCAATCGAGCAGCACGGCCGCCACCTGCCGGTGGATACCGACATCTTTTTGGCGGAAACCGTTGCTTTGGCGGCGGCGCAAGAACTCGTATCCGAAGTGCCGGTATTGATAGCCCCGCCGCTGTGGACGGGTGTTTCACCGCACCACATGCATTTCACCGGCACGCTTACCCTGTCCGTTGACACGTTCTCCCAGGTGATTGCCGAGGTCGTAACCTGCATGTGGCAGCACGGGTTCCGGCATATCTTGCTGCTCAACGGCCACGGTGGCAACGATCAGACCATGAAAGCCACCACCATGAAACTTGGCGCCGCAGGCATCGAAATCGCCGCCGCGACGTACTGGGACCTAGCAGCCGCTGACATCGCGGCAGTGCTCGAAGGCGAACGCAAGAAAGTCGGCCACGCCTGTGAAGTTGAGACGTCACTGATGCTGCATCTCAGACAAGAATTAGTCGACATGAATACCACGGTAAAGGACATGAGATTCCCGCCGTCCCGCTTGCCCTCGGGCGGTCCCGTCTACTTCTGGCCGGTCTTTGATCCGGGCACAACCGGCGTGAATGGCGATCCTACTCTGGCAACGGCGGCAAAAGGCAAAGTCCTGTTGGACGCCATCACCAAGAATCTCGTCGCGTTCATCCGCACGTTTCATAAGACACCTATGTCCTAATACTATGAAAATCCGGGAAATACGGACGTACATTGTCGACGGCCAGTGGTGGAACTGGGTCTTTGCCAAGGTCACCACGGACACCGGTCTCCACGGCTGGGGGGAAGCGCCGCTGGCGTGGAAGGAACACACTGCGGCTACCGCTATCAAAGAACTCGGCGCCGTGCTCATCGGCGAAGACCCACGGCACATCGAAGCCAATCTCCAGCTCTTGCACCGCGGCGAGTACGGCGGTACCGGGCCGGTCTACAACACCGCCATCAGCGCGTTGGAACAGGCGTGTTGGGATGTCAAGGGCAAGGACGCCGGGCTGCCGGTGCACGCGCTGCTGGGCGGACCGTGCCGCGACCGCGTGCGCGTCTACGCCAACGGCTGGTTTGAAGGCGCGAGCACGCCGGACGAATTTGCCACGGCAGCCCAAACGGTGGTGGCGCAAGGTTACACTGCCCTGAAGTGGGACCCCTTCACTTCATGGATTACAGCCTCGGAGCGGGAAATCCAGGAAGCAACAGCCAGTGTCGCTGCCGTGCGCGAGGCCGTCGGCGACGAAATTGACCTCTGCATTGAGGTGCACGGGCGCCTCAATGTCACAAGCGCGATTGCGGCCGCTGAAGCGTTGCGGCCCTACCGGCCGTTTTTCTACGAGGAACCGCTCCGACCGGACAATCCCGCCGCGTATGCCAAACTGGCGCAGGCGCACATCGGTATGCCCATCGCAGCGGGCGAACGCTTCTTCACCCGCTGGGGCTTTCGCGAGTACATCGAGCAGCAGATTCTCGACATCATCCAGCCCGATGTCAGCCACACGGGCGGCATCTTGGAGGCCAAGAAGATTGCGGCGTGGGCCGAGACCTACGACATTCCCGTGGCCCCCCACAATCCGTACGGCCCGGTGGCAATGGCGGCAACCCTCCAGGCGGTGGGCAGCATCCCCAACGTGCTCATCCTCGAGTCATTCTTGTTCGGCTGCCCCTGGCGGCAGGATATCGTCAAGGACTCGCTGGAAGTCCTGCAACCGGACGGCACGCTGCGCATACCTGACGCGCCGGGACTGGGCATTGAACTGGATGAGGAAGAGTTGCGCAAACACCCGTACCGAAACATTCCCACGCCCTGGAGCCGCCCGACCGTGGATACCTGGGGCGGGTCTATCTTCAATTTCACAGCGAAAGGAGAGCAAATGTCTGAAACGCCCAAGACGTTCAGCACCTTAGAGGTAGCTGAGCGCGAGGGGGTATCGAGACAGAGAGTAGGCCAGCTTATCAATGCCAAGCGCATTCCAGGAGTGAAGCGCATGGGCAGAGACTGGCGCATTCCGAATCCGTACACGATACTTCCAGGCAAGACCGAAGCGATAGGGGGGCGTCCTAAGGGTGCATAGATATTTGTGATCCAACTGCAAACGCAGCCAAAGGAGTAGCGCGGTGAGCGCGTCAAATCCGCAACTGATAATGGTACGCCCGCATTTGGAAGACCTGCCCCCTTTGCACGTGCCGGAACCCTACCGCATCCGCTCCTATCAACCCAATGACGAGGTGCTGTGGACGGAGCTTGTGGGGGTAGCCATGAACTCTCGTTGGACGGTGGAAGCGTGCCGCGAGAACATCATCTCAGCACCGGGATTCGATCCTGGAGGCATGTTCTTTGCCGTTGAGGGCGAAGCTGTGGTCGGAACCGCCACTGCGTTTCATGATGAGAAGAACCCGCCCGAGCGCGGCACCGTGCACATGGTGTGCGTGCACCCGGACCACCGCGGTGCTGGCTTGGGGTACTGGCTTTCCCTCGCGGTCTTGCACCGCTTACGGGAGCGAGGCTTTGAATCGGTGCAGTTGCTCACCGACGACGTGCGTCTCCCGGCAATCCACATCTATCTGAAGCTAGGCTTTGAGCCGTTCATGAGCCACGAGAGCTACCCCGCCCGCTGGGAAGCGGTCATGAAGACGCTCCGCGCAACCGGCTTTGCCTAAGGTGCGTCTACACTTCGCCGTCATTCCTGTAAGTGTCGACTAATTCGTTGACAGACTTGGGAGAAAGATCGATGGATGTACCTGCGTATATGACCATTGCACATGTCATTCCGAACGGAGCGCAGCGTAGTGTCGCTAAGAGCGCGGAATCTAGAGTGTTGGGTCTACAGACTGCGTAGAGTATGGCACTAGATTCCTCGCTTTCGCTCGGAATGACATTAGTTCAAACACAGCCTAGAAGATCCCCAGACCGGAAGTAATCGAGAGCAGCCCGGAGCACAGCACGACAACCAAGACGACACGGCGAAAGTGCACCTCCGGCACTCTGCGCGACAGGAAGCTGCCAAGCACCATGCCCGCGACCAGCGTCGGCAAGAAGAGCAGCGCAAACCGCACCACCTCTCCCGTAATGAGCCCGCTCGCCGCATGGGCGGGAATGGTTAGGGTGTTGAGGAATACAAAGTAGGCTGCCAGGTTTGCGCGAAAGACCTGCTTGAGCATGCCTTGATTGGAGAAGAAGAGGATCACCGGCGGTCCGGCCATGGCTATACCCGAGGCAAGCAGTCCGCTCGCAATGCCCACCGGCGCGAGTGCGAGTTTTTCGTTCTTAATTTCGAGATTGAGGCCCAGGAGCAAGGCGAGCGCGAAGAGCACAATCACGACGCCGGTAATGGCCCTTAGGGCGCTCTCGCTCAAGGCGAGAAGCACGTAGATTCCAAGCGGCAACCCAAACAACCCGGTCAACATCAACGGCCAAATGCGCCGTACGTCAACCTTCTTGATTACTTCCAGAAGTATGAGCAGCGAGAGCAAGAGGATGTGCGTTGTCACGGCAGGCACAACCACTCGTGGCGGCAGCACAACCATGAGCAGCGGCACACTGACCAGCCCGTAACCGAATCCCGTCATGCCGGCAACCGTGGCAGCAAAGAACGTCACCATGCCGCCGAGCAAGAGAAGTGTTTGAAACTCGGTCAAACTAAGCAGCGACACGCGCGACCTTCCATGCCGGGAACTCTTGTGAAACTAGCAGCATCTACTTTGCCGATTCGTCCGTGTCCGTTGCAACTATGCGGTCCGTCTGGACTCGATCGGCATGCTCTTGCCAGCACAAGATTGGGCCTCATTGACCAACCGTAGCGCGGGAGCTTGCCCGCCACTTCTCGCTGCCAACAAGGAGACACCGTCTCGGCACGGCGGCTTACCCGCACGCGCCCGGGAGCGCGGCTGAGTCCGCCTCGGCGAGAGTCTCGTTGCTCACGGCACACGCTGCGCGACGGTTTCCATTGCAACGTCATGCTGTGCCGCGGCTTGGCCGGGAACCTGCCGGATCGTGCCGTATTCTCTCTGCACGACGCCGCCGGTGCGGACGTCAAACGTAACGGCATGAAACCGGCTGTCTGCTGTTTCAAGCGGTTGTCCGCCCGCTGCCGTTTCACTCTCCTTCGACGCAACCATGTAACGCACACACGCGCGGAGCCTATCCGGGTCGTAATCCATCCTGGTTTCCAGCACCGTTTCCCGTTGTGCCGCGACGCGTGATTCTGTGCAGCTCGGCGCACACCCGTTCCCCATCGCTGCCGGCGCACGCTCAATGCGCATCTCACACAGCGAACTCGGCGCGCCATCGTACGCGGCAAGCAGGGCGCGTTCGTTCATGCGCTGTTGCACCTCCTCCAGCGTGCCAAGACCGAATGCGGTGAGGAGTCCCCATTCAGGAGCAGTCAAAGCCGGGCACCGCGGCGACCGGAGCCGAGCGTGCTCAAGACCGTCGAGCGTCTTGAACCCCTTGCAGCGAAGCGCCGCTACCTGGTCAAGATGCTGTTCCGCCGCTTGCTTCCTGCCCATGCGGATGACCTAGCTGTAAGAGAGTGCTCGCATCCAAAAAAGAGCGTTCGCAACTGCAAGAGAACGTTCGCAACTGCAAGAGAGCGCTTGCAACTGCACAAGAGCGTTCGTTACTGCAAGAGAGCGTTCGTTACTGCAAGAGAGCGTTCGCGACTGTAAGAGAGCGTTCGCAACTGTAAGAGAGTGTTCGCGATGGAAGATTGGGCAACACCATCCGTTCGCCCTGAGCTTGTCGAAGGGTGAATGGAACCGCCGTGAGTTGGCAAAAGACTATTCATGCTTCGACAAGGGCTACGCGAAGCCGGCCGCGCGCAGCCCTCAGCACGAACGGTCTCCATCGGCTCTACAGGCTCCCTCTAATGAATTCGCAAACAGGCTCTAAGTCGTTAGCAATCGATTGCCTAGCAAGGAACAAGATTCACTAAAGGAGGGAGTTTCCGTAAGGCCGTTTCCATTCGGAACGGTCTGTCCTCGCCCGAAAAGGCCAGTCTCCGTTCGGAACGGCCTGTCTCCGTTCGAAAAGGTCCATCTCCGTTCGTCCTGAGCCTGTCGAAGGATGAACGGAGACGCAACTCAGCTCGCCTCTGAAGTTCGTCGCAGGGGCCTCACATCTATCCAATCAGCACTTCGCGCGGTATCGTGGCCGCTGTAAGTGGCAACACCAACCCAGCGCAGCCGGTATTGTACCATGGAGAATGCGAAGACCTATCAACTCAGGATGACATTACATGGGATGCCTGTGGCAAGTCTATAAGACGCTCGCAGTTTTGTTCTTTACCTTATTCCTCGTGCTTATCCTCGTGGGCGTCATTCTGCTCGCAGGCGTTGGTGCGATTGAAGTGCCGGGGCTGAGCTCGCTCTTTGGCCTCGACGCCGCAGCGACCCCGACGCCTACCACAGCAATCGCCAGAGATCCTGCGCCTGCCCAGACTCCCGTTAGCGAAGCGGTTGAATCCGGCACGCCCGTGCCAGGTTCAATGGCGACACCCGAGGTAGTCTCGGAACAAACAGCGGCAATCCAACGGGCTGAAGACGCTATTAGTCAAGCCGACGAACCCGGTCGCTTCACAATTGAGGCCACCGACAGTGATCTCACGGCCCTGCTGGGTGAGGTAATCTCTTCGCTCGATAGTCCGCCCATAAGCAATTTGGTCGTCACGTTCGAGCAGGATGCGTTCGTGGCGAGCGGCACGGTTACGACGCCGTTTCGCGCAAACATTCAGGCCAAAGGGCACTTTGTCATTACTGAGGACACCGTAGAGATCGAATTCACCGAGGCGCTACTCGGCGCACTGGCAATGCCGAAGGTGTTGCGGGACCAACTCTCCGCCCAAGCGAACGAATTCCTGGCATCGAATGTCGGCGAAGCGCAAGGTCTGCGCATCGACAGTGTCGAGATTTCCCCCGGAAAGATAATTGTCACCGGCGAGCGCCTTGAGGAGGAGTAGCCGGACCCTGAGAGCCGGCGAGGATTCTGGCGCTCTGTGTAGGGAGTAGTCACTTACCCAATTGCCTGGAGCGTGGTGCGAAGGGATCGACGTTTCGTGCATCGTTGCTTTACGCCATGCTCCAGTGTCCCACATCCGACTCTGACGACAGTGGATTCTGTACTATGCGTAAGTGAGGACGTTTTTCCCGTACCAAGGTACTGTACTATGAGTAAGTTAGGATGTGTTTTCCCGTACCAAGGTACTGCACTATGACGCGGATGTGGTCACGAGCCACAGGAGGACTCTGCACAAGCCGGGCCGGCAGGCGAGAAGACCTCCCTCTCCTTGGGAGGCAGTCTCGTAAGTCGACTCGAAAAGCCATATCGTGCTTCGACAAGGGCTTCGCGCAGCACTCAGCATGAACGGATTGTTGCCTGTTACGCTCGCCCCCGTATCAAGTACGGGGCAGGCTCTGAGCCTGTCGAAGGGCAAGTGTACACCGAGCGATACTTCTATGAGACGTCCTCTTGGGGAGAGGGTGTATAGACCTGACACATAGTTTACAGGTGTACGAGGACATACTTTACACATGAGTTGGTATTTCTACACGGGGCAGAGGTCCGCGCAGGTTCAGCTCTGCTATGTGGTGGGTCATGAACCACAC